>JAAYGJ010000213.1 GCA_012727745.1 Clostridia bacterium
AACCAGTTTTTCAGGGGGAACTAATTAGCCTCACTACACCTCTTCCCGGCCGCGGCTCTGGTTTACCATGGCCGCCCGGCGCTGGGCTAAATCATAGCGGCCGGGTAAAGGTGGATTTTGCTCAACTCGGGCCCCCGTTTCCCCGGCGGCAGGCTTGAAACGCCACAAGCGGCTAATTACCGAAGTCCTTTCGGGCCAGGGCGTGCGCCGGTATTCATTATATACTTCCTGGTAAATAGCTACTGTGCGCCGGGCAATAGTTTTCCAATCATAAACTTCAGCCACCAGTCGCTGTCCGTTAAGGCGCAATTTTTCTGCCAGCTCCTCGCTGTGCAGAATCGCCAGGATGTTATCGGCCAAAGGGGCAGCATTGCCGGGGAAAGCCCGCATGCCGTCAACCCCGTGAGTAACAATTTCAGCTAAGCCGCCTGTATCGCTGACTACCACCGGCGTTCCTGCTGCCATACCTTCCAGGGCTACAATGCCAAAAGGTTCGTACAGGCTAGGAAAAACGGCGACACTGGCAAAGTGATAAAGCTGGTTACGGGTTGAATCGTCAATATAACCGGCAAAGCATACTTTATGGCTGATGCCAAGTTCCCGGGCCCTGCTTTTAAGCTGCCCCTCCATAGGGCCTCTACCGGCTACCACCAGTTTGGCTTCCGGTTTGCCTGCCAGGATTCTGGGCATGGCCTCCAGAAGTACCTGGACCCCTTTCTCAATTACCAGCCGCCCGACAAAAAATATTATTTTCTCGTGAGGCGCTGCGTAATGCTGCCTCAATGTCGGGTCAACGGTGCCAACCCTAAACTTCTGGCTGTATACCCCGTTGGGGATAATTGTAATCTTATCAGCGGGGAGTTGGAATAGCCCCTGCACCTCCTGCAGCATATGCTGGCTGCAGACAATCACCCGCCAGGCCTCATAGGTCAACCACCACTCCACACTATTGATATAGCGCTGCATGTCATTATAGAGCCCCCGGTTGCGGCCGGCTTCAGTAGCATGGACAGTTGCAATTAACGGCAGGCGGTAGGCATGTTTTATGGCCCGGCCGGCAAAAGCTACCAGCCAGTCGTGAGCGTGGACGATCTGGAAGGGGCCGTATTTCTGCATTACGATTATTGCCTCTTCCAGAAAGCGATTGTTTAACTGCAATACCCAGGTAATAAAGTCGGGGCTATGAACAGGGTAGGCCTCGACCCGGTGGACATAGACACCATTTTCCCGTCTCTCCGGAGCCTCACCGGCTCGCCCGATAGTTATAACATGAACGTTATGGCGGTCAGCCGCCAGGCTGCCTGCCAGGTCCTCCACGTGACGGGCCAGCCCGCCGATACTTTGGGGCGGGTATTCCCAGGACAATAATAAAATACGCATTTAACTGCCACCTTCGCTATGCTTTTGTATTTATAATTTCGACAAAGGTAGCGGTTCTTATACCTTATCTTGGTTGAATAGTGGTGCGTAAATTCCGCCACATCTCATTCTTGACCAGGCCCAGACGCCAGAGGGCTATCCCTGCCAGCTTGTACCGCTTGGCTATACCCACCTTGGTAAGAATGCTATCCGCCGTCTCACTGGGGGTAGAAATCCCCAGGATTAGCTTTTCCGGGGGCACAACTTCTCTGGCCATGGTGACAGCTTCTGTAACCTTAGTTACCGGCTCCGGCCTGCTGCCATAATCATAGGCCATGATAATAATCTGGTCAGCCAGCTGCCCTAAGGCCTGGTAGTCATAACCCTTATATGCGCTGTTGGGGGCATGTAAGGTCAGGGTTAAATTAAGATTAGCCGCCCGTAGCTGTTTGGCCAGCAAGCTTACAAAGCGGGTAAAACTATCCTGCACTGCCTTTAACTGCTCCCCTTTAAGCTGCCAGCCCAGGCCTTCCAGGTCCAGGTTAACTCCCCCGTACTGCCTGGCTTCTGCCACTATACTGCTGACAGCGCGACTAACAGCAGCCTCATTACTCAGCAGTTTGCTAATAACCCCGTCCCTGTTAGTCAGATGCACCACCATCTCCGTGTCAAGCCGGTATGTATTAGCTGCTTCCAAGACCTTTTCCCAACCATCCGGCCGTTGCCAGCCGGTGCTACTCCTGGTCAAAAGGTTACCATCAACGTCAAGACTGTACCAGCCCAGAGCAAGTTTGCTGACCAGATCAGTATTAGCTCTGGCTGTCTGGGGATAAGGCATACCAAACAGGTCCTGCCAGCTGCTGGACTTACTATCTCCCAGGGCATAAAAACCGATTACGGTCATAGACTTAGGCGGCGAGCTGATCTTTACCATATTTGCAGCTCCATCCCAGTTCACCCGGCAATTAAAAGCCTCGCTGAAAAAGCGCAAGGGGATTAGCGTCCTGTTGTCCAGCATTAGCGGGGGAGCATCCAGCTCCATAGGAATTTGGTTGCGACTGGCAGTTGGATTGCCAATTTGCAGCCAGACAGAATTTTTGCCGTCGCTGGCGCTGATAGTGCGGTTAACGCCGTCCCAGCTAACATTTACGTTTAAAGCTTCAGCAATAGCCCGAAAGGGAACTAAAGTACGTCCGTTTTGAATTAGCGGCGGCACGTCAAAAGCAACAGGCAGCCCGTCAACCTGCACCTGTATTTCCCCGGCCTTCCCTTGAGCAAAAGCCGCCGGGGTAATTATAGCAGCCACGACCAAAAAGGCCAGGCAGATAAAAATTAGTCGTTTCATCTTCTTCACCCTCAATGCTTTATAATAGCTTGTTACCAACAAACTTCCCTTTCTAATATGTCAGCCAGGCATGAAACTCTTGCCATATGGTTCGCCATCATAACTTTAGTTCCTGCATTTAACTTTTGTAACCGCTCTTAGCGCCCAGCATTTTAGACATAGCCAGGCAGGCAGATATTCCTAATAATATTTTTCCATTTAAGCAGGAAAGCACTGTTACCAGTGCTTTCGCGTTAAACAAATATGTAATTCTACCTTGGTAAACTTGAGCTGCTAACTTTTAACCAGTGTTATCTTGCCCTTGTCAGCGTCAACACAGGCCAGATCCCCGTCTGCCACCGCTTCATAAAAGCCCGGTTCTACCCTGTCAACCAGGGGAATCTCCATAATAATAGCGCTGGTAACCAGAATTGTATCCGGGCGTTCAATAATCATTGCCTTAGGAGCATTTCCCCTGCTCAACAGCTGGTACAGCCCATCCACCTGCACCGAAGAACTCCCTTTGCCGCCGGGGAAGACCAGTATTTTACCGGCCACGCTTCGCCCCTCAAGGCAATGCCCTTTTTCTGTGATCCGGCCCGTGGCAGGGTCGCAGAGATAAAACATGATTTCATCTTTAGATATTAAAACTGTACCCTCGGCTTTTCCCTCAGCAATCGGACGACAGGCAAAAACCAAGCTAGCCTGGCTCATGATACTTCCCCCTTCAAGGCAGCCTCCACACAGGTCCTGAGGTCCCTGATAATGAAATCAGGTCCTCGCCTTTTACTGTAATAAGCGCATTTGGGAGAATCGGTAACACCTATTTTCCCCGCGAGGTATTCCCAGCAGGGCTGGTCGATACAGGTATTGTCCAGGACATGGCCCCCGGCTTCTTCAATCATCGCCAGCAATCCCATCCGCGCCGCCAGTTCTTTATTCAATGTAGAAGTCAGTACCCACATTTCTACTGCCAGTTTCTTGCCGGCAACCATATGGGCAACTTCCCGTATCTGGTTAAGGGTATAATGGGGGCAGCCGAGCAAAGCGAAATCTATTTTCCCTGGCGGCAGGGAAATTTCCTCCAGTACTGCCTCTAAATCAGCCTCGGTTATTACCACGACCCGCTGTGGTCCTTTGTCGCCAAAAGCCTCTTCTATAGTTGGCGCTTCCGGAGTCACCCCTACAATATGAAACATGGCATATGCTCCGGCAGTGTTCAGTTGAGTACCTAAATTAATTAAAGCTTCCTGGGAAATATCGGTCGGCAGTCCTGTAAAAACCGGCACCCCGGGGCCAATTTTTTTAGCGCAATAACCCAGCAGTTGGTAATCAAAATCGCTTTTGATATCAGCCTGCACCTCGACAAGGATGTTCCCTTTCCGGTTTTCATCCAGCAAAAAACCGTACTCCGGCACTCGCCCCGTAATTGCTGCACACAGGGAACTCTGGACTGATTCCCGGTTTGTCCTGGCACCGAGGACTGAGTTGACGTAGACAGTCACGCTGGTTTCTGAAAAAGCTACTACTTCTCCAAAACGGGGCACATTTGTTTCCAGGTAAGGTGTACAGCTATAGGTCGGTATGGCCCCTATTTTCTGGTAGGCCTCACATGTTCTTAGCAGTAGCTCGATATCTTTTTCTGAGGTGGCTAAATGTTCCCGGCAGTAATCCGGATTGTAACCGGGATTCAAGGTCGACGCTACCCGGCAATAAGCACCGGCGTCAAGCATTTTTTGGACAAACCACAAATCTGCCTCTTTTTTGCTGGAAGCTATATGTACCCTGCTGACCGGAACCATCCTGGGAGCGTCAAAACACTCTCCCAGCGCTACCAGGACTTTCATTGCCAGTGCTGTGCCTTTGCCGTATTTACCGGCCAGCATATCCTTTTCTTCAGCAGTTAAATACACCAGTTTCCCCCCTTTTTCGTAGTAAGAAAAGTTGAATGTGAACCCCCACCCGCAGGCTATTGTTTTCATACTTCTCGGTGCTTGATGATGGCTCCTTCAGCAGCCGACGTAACCAAACGGCTATAAAGGTTTAAATAACCGTGATTGATGCGCCGCGGCGGTGTCTTGCGGGCGGCAGCCTTTCTCGCCGCCAGCTCCTCCGGGCTTACTTCAAGCGTAATTGAACGTTCAGGTATATTGATGCTGATATAATCGCCGTCCTGCACCAGAGCGATAGGCCCTCCTGCTGCCGCTTCCGGAGAAATATGGCCCACAAAGCAGCCTTTATTAGTGCCGGAAAAACGCCCGTCAGTAATCAAAGCCACCTGTTTGGCCAAGCCCAAACCATCAATCAGTTTCATGGTGCGGTACATTTCCGGCATACCTGGTCCCCCGGCAGGCCCTTCATAGCGCACTACAACTACATCACCGGGCTGGATCTTATTCTGCTGGGCTGCCTTTTGCACCTCTTCTTCAGCATCAAAACAGCGGGCACGACCGCGAAAAACGTGGAGGCCAGGGTCTATGGCTGCCGGTTTGGTAATAGCTGATTCGGGTGCCAGGTTGCCCCAGAGCACAGCCAGGCCGCCTGAACTCATATAGGGGTCCTGCAAACTGCGGATTAAAGGCTCCTCTTGTTTCGGAACCGGAGCTGCTAACCCCTTCAGGTTATCGGCCAGGGATTGTCTGGTTACCGTTAATACCCCTGTATCCAGGAGCGGCTCTAACTCCGCCAGTACCCGCGGCACACCTCCTGCCCGGTGAAAATCAGTCATGTTAGCGCTGCTGGCCGGGTTTAGTTTAACCAGTAAGGGAGTAGTCCGGCACCACTCGTCAAATAATTTCATGTCAAAATCCATTTCCAGTTCGTAGGCCAGGGCGGGTAAATGGAGGGCCACATTAGTTGAGCCGCCAATGGCTGAACAGAGACGCACGGCATTAATCATGCTGGCCTTGGTCATGATTTGGCGGGGCGTTATACCCCGGTACACGAGTTTGACAATAGCTTCGCCTGAACGGCGGGCCGCCTGGTTGCGCTGGGAATAAACAGCAGGAATAGTTGCTGTTCCCGGCAGCATCATACCTAATGCCTCAGCCACGCAGGCCATGGTGTTGGCCGTCCCCAGCATGGAACAGGAGCCGCAGCTCGGCATTACCAGGTCTTCCAGCATCTTTAATTGCTCGGCGCTAATTTTACCCTGCTGCAAGAAGCCGGCGGCCACAGCCAGGTAGGTGCTATCGACAACCTCTCCTTCCAGGTTGTGCCCGCCCAGTGCAGGACCACCGTTTACCAGGATTGCCGGAATATTTATCCTGGCAGCAGCCATCAACATCCCCGGTATAATCTTATCGCAGGAACCCAGTAAGACCATGCCTGAAAAGCGGTGGGCTTCCACCATAGCCTCAATACTGTCGGCTATCAGCTCACGGGTAGGCAAAATATATCTGGTGCCGAAATGCCCTCCAGCAATCCCGTCGCAGGCCCCTATAACACCAAATTCTACCGGCGTACCGCCAGCCGCGCGTATGCCCTCTTTAACTGCCTCAGCTACCCGGCGCAGATTATAATGACCCGGCACTACCGTGCTCCAGGCATTGGCAATACCAATCAATGGTTTTTCCAGGTCCTCGTCATGATATCCCATTGTTTTATAAAGGCATCGGTGCTCCGACCTCTCGTTCCCTGCCACTGCTTCCCGGCAACGTAATTTCACTGCCAGCTCTTCCTCCCTTTCATCGCTAAGCTACTATACTAGAGGTGAATATACACTAAAGGCCAGGCCCGGTTATTATACCAGACCTGGCTAAGATATTGATACTAGCTCATTTATGGTTTTTTCAGCAGGCGCACGTCCCCTACCAGCACTCCCCGGGGAAAAACAAATACCGGGTTCAAGTCAGCTTCGCCCAGGTCCGGGTAGAGGAAGGGCAGCCGTGAAAAGTTGGCTATTGTCTCGGCCAGAGCATCCAGGTCGGCAGGCTCTTGCCCCCTGATGCCTTCTAAAATGGGATAGGTGCGGATACTCCTGATCATCTCCGCTGCCCCGGCCCGGTCTACCGGCGCTACCTTAAGCACTATGTCTTTTAAAACCTCGGTATAAATACCACCCAGGCCAAAGGCTACAACCGGCCCGAACTGCGCGTCCCTGGTCAGCCCGAGAATTACTTCGCGGCCCCCTGTGAGCATAGGGTAAATTACTACCCCGCGGAAATCCCGTTCTGCCGCTGCCCGGGCAATGCGCTCATAAGCTTTTTCGCAAGCTGCGTCGCTGTCAATATTTAGTTCTACCCCGCCGTAGTCAGACTTGTGGATTATCTGCGGAGATACCACTTTCATTACCACGGGGTAACCTATGTTGCGAGCAGCCTGGACCGCCTCGGCCTGGCTGGTAGCAAAGTGAAATTCGGGTACGGGGATGCCGTTTTCTTTCAAAATCGCCATTGCTTCCGGCTCCAGCAGCGGCCCGCTGGCAAAAAGGAGGCCTTTCTCAGCCGGAACTTCCACCTGCCTGCAGCCCCTGGCTTTATACTCGGCATATTCCGCCATCCGGGCCAGTACCCGCACCGCCCGTTCACCTGAAGGAAAATTGGGCAATCCCTGTTCCCTCAGGTAACGGGCGCTTTCCGTCACGCCACAGCCTGACTGAATAGCGGAAGCAATAGTTTTGCCGGTGGCCCGGGCGGCTGCCAGGATCCCTTCGGCAAAAGGCATGGTATCCAGATAGGGGGGGCCCAGAAAAATAGCCACTGCAGCATCATATTCCTTGACTACCTCTTCCAGTACGCGGCGGTAATCTTCACCGGTTGCTTCCACTGTCATGTCAACCGGATTCTTAACGCCGGCAAAGGAGGGCAAAAAGCTCTGTAGAGCAGCTTTTAAATCCGCGCTGGGTTCGGCCACATCCAGTCCCATTTCTTCCGCTTTATCAGCGGCCATCACCCCGGGACCGCCGGAGTTGGTAACTATCGCCAGGCGCCGCCCGCCAACAGCAGGCAGGTTGGCAAAGCCCTTACAGAGGTCAAACATATCGTCAATAGTTTCCACCCGCAAAACCCCGCATTCCTTGAAAGCAGCATCATAGACGGCGTCAGAGCCTGCCATGGAGCCGGTATGGGAGAGGGCGGCCCGCTGGCCGGTACTGGTACGGCCTGATTTGATGACCACCACCGGTTTTTCCTGGGTTACTTCTTTCAAGGCTTGCATAAACTCGCGGCCGTTATTGATGTTTTCAATATAGAGGGCGATTACTTTTGTTTCCGGGTCATCCTTTAAATAGCGAAGAAATTCTATCTGGTTCAGATCAGAACCGTTACCATAGCTGACAAATTTGGATACGCCCAGGCCCAGTTCCTCGGCCCAGTGCATGACAGCACCGCCTACAGCGCCGCTCTGGGATATTACTGCTGTACCTCCCCTTGGCGGCCGGGCCTGGAGGGTAGCGATTAGGTTACTATAAGTATTAATCATCCCGGCGCAATTGGGGCCGATATAACGGATACCATATTTTTGGGCCGTTGCTTTTATCTCTTCTTCGCCAGCAACATTACCTGCCTCCGAAAAGCCGGAGGATATAATAACTGCTGCCTTAACACCTTTGCGGCCACATTCTTCCAGCACCGCCTTTACGGTAGCAGCCGGTGAAGCAACTACTACCAGATCGACCGGGTCCCCAATATCGCCCACAGAAGCAAAACCCGGGACATGAGCGAAACCTTTTGCTTTGGGATTTACAGCATATATTTTTTCAAAGCCGCCCGCTACCAGGTGGCTCAGCAAGACATGTCCCAACTTCCCTGGAGTTACAGAACCTACAACAGCCACACCGCGGGGATTAAAAAGAGCTGTAAAACTCATCGTTTTCTTCCTCTCTGCTAGGTATTCTGTGGCATATTACGGTAGACGGAGGCTTTTAGTCCGGCCTGGAAGGCAAAAAGGTTTTCTTCGGCACCTTTAGGCCAGCGCTCATTAACAGCTGCGATAATGTCTTCCGGCGTGAAGATATTTTTTAAACCGGTTTCAGCCATGACTGCACCTAATACGTAAATGTTATCCCTAACCTTTTTCTCCTTGTATTCGGGCAGCGTTTTGGGGTCAAGATAGGCTACCTTGCCATGAGCCTTTTCAATCTCAGTCCACACTTCAGCCAGTGTCGGGTAGGGAGCTTTGCCCAGCATTACTGCTGTCGGCGCCCACACCAAGCCGTAGAGCAGGAAATCAGCACCCGGCTTGAGGTAGCGAACAGCTTTCAAAGATTCGGAACGTTCCATGCTTATCACCAGGTCGGCACCTTTGGCCGGGATGCTGGGGCCAGGTTCGTCCCGCCCCATTCTCAACTGAGCCCTAACAAAACCGCCCCGCTGGGACATACCTTTGGTAGGAAAGAAATTTACCGGAATGCCCTTGTTGAAGGCTGCATCGGCAATAATTTCCCCGATGGTTAACACTCCCTGCCCGCCAAGGCCGACAATATAAATGTCAAATTTGTTGTTAGCCATGTTATTTTGCCTCCTTTACAATGGCAGACCGTTTGCAAACTTCGGCGCAGAGGCCGCAGCCGATACATTGGGCCTGATCGATGTTAATACTATCTTCGCCCAGTTCAATTGCCGGGCAACCGGTAATGTTGATGCACAACTTGCAGAGGTTGCATTTTTCCTGGTCAACCGTCATTGTGGCATATTTGATCTTGCGGCGCGCGGCCTGGATGGCGCATTCGCGGCGCGTCACTACAACTTTTACCCCGGGAAGGGTTAAAGCTTTGTCAAAAGCTTTGGTTGTCTCTTCCAGATTATAAGGGTCAACAACAAACAGGTTTTCTACTCCCAGCCCTTCTACAACTTTAACCAGGTCCACCTGAGTGCAACCGGGTTGCTGAAATTCGCTGCCTGTACCCGGGTTCACCTGCATCCCGGTCATAGCTGTCCAGCCGTTGTCCATGATGACAACAGTAAGGTTGACGCCATGCTGGATAGCGTTAATCAAACCGGAAATACCGGCATGAAAGAAAGTAGAGTCGCCGATGGTTGCAATAACCGGGTTTTCAACCCCGCTATATACAAAGCCCTGCGCTGAAGGAATGCTCGCCCCCATTGATATTTCCATCCAAACTGTGTTAAAGGGAGGGTTCATTCCCAGAATAGTACAGCCGATATCGCCGGTAACGATTACCTCGTCTTTTTTGTAACCTGCATTTTTAAGCGCCTGGTTAATAGCCATATAGGTACCCCGGTGCGGGCAGCCGGCGCAACAGGTAATTGGCCGCGCTGCTGCCTTCTCCACGGCACTGTCGCTGTCTGCCAAAAGATTTGCTGGTATTTCCTGACCCAGTGCTGTGCAGATCCCTTTTGCCACCTGAACTGCACTGTAATCGCCAATGCGGCTCAAGGTCCCGTCCAGTTTGCCAACAATCTTTACTTTGACGCCCAGCTTATAAGCTTCAATATATACTCCTCGTTCCAGGTATGGTTCTAATTCCTCCAGCACCAGCACCGTATTGCAGTGGCGCAAAATAGCACGTACTTCGTCAGCAGGGAAAGGCACTGTTGTTTTCAGTTTAAGGGTGGAAACCTCCTGCACGTTGCAGCCTGCCTCCCGGGCCAGCTCCAGGCCTTCCTCCAGGTAACCATTGACTACCCCTACTGAAATAATGCCCAGGCCTCCTTTTTCCGGAGCCGGCTCCACTTTGTTCAGGCCACGTTCTGCGATAATTTTGCTTGCTTTCGCCAGGCTGTCGATCAAGCGCCGGTGCTGGGCCATACACATAGCTGCTCCAGCTTTGGCATATCTGTTAATATCTTTCTCCCAAACAGCCTTTTCGGGACTGGGAAGGGTTCTCTCTTCAATATCTACCACAGCATGGGACTGGGCTACATTGGTGACAGAGCGGACAAAAACCGGCGTCTCTATAGCTTCTGACAGTTCAAAAGCAAATTTAGTTAATTCGTATGTTTCGGCCACTGACGCCGGCTCGAGCATTGGCATATCGCTCATCAAGGCAAAACCCCTGGTATCCTGCTCGCACATACCTGCTGAGACGCCCGGGTCGTCACAAACATAAACAACCATACCGCCTTTACAGCCTGAATAAGCTATGCTTATCAGGGAATCATAGGCCACATTTAAGCCCGACATTTTCATGGTACAGAGCGACCTTTTGCCGGCCCAGGCAGCAGCTCCCGTAATTTCTACTGCTACTTTTTCATTGGTACTCCATTCCACTTCTGTCCCTTCCAGCTTGCCCATTTTCATCAGACTGCCGATTGCCTCAGAAGAAGGCGTTCCCGGGTAGCCTGCCACCACTTTTACACCCGAGGCAAGGGCAGCTAATACTACAGCTTCATTACCACTCACAATCTTCTTCACTATTTAGACACCTCCCGCATTATTTAAGGCCTTTCTAG
Organism: Clostridia bacterium; assembly: GCA_012727745.1. Lineage (GTDB taxonomy): Bacteria > Bacillota > DSM-521 > Neomoorellales > Neomoorellaceae > JAAYGJ01. Next base: position 11,038 of record JAAYGJ010000213.1, read on the forward strand.
CCCTCAGTGGGGGTAAGTTGCCTCCGGCAATCCTATCCCCACTAAGAAGCTATTAATTTATTATTATACAATCACGGTGCGCTCCGCGCGGGGTAACTCCACTAAAACAACTTTTGCGACGATCAGGTTCCCCATTCATCTGCCATGTCTTAGCCTGCTGCTGCCCGGTAAGCGGCGGCCAATAGTTCAACTGTATGCCGGACCTTAAGATTTAACCCTTGCTGGGCAATGCCATCTTCCAGTTGCATACGACAGGCCAGGCACCCTGTGGCCACTATTTCTGCTCCGGTAGCAGCCAGCTCCTGTAAACAGCGGTCAGTAATTTTTGTTGACAGGTCATAATGCTTTAAGCTGAATGATCCACCCGAGCCGCAGCAGCGCCCGTGCTCATTTTCGATATAGTTTATTCCGGGTATATTCTTTAGAATTTGCCGCGGTTGTTCGCTTACTTTCAAGCCGTTTTTCAGGTGACAGGGGTCATGGTAAGTTACTTTTTCGTTAACTGTGCCAGCTCCTTTTTGATAATCAAGGGCGGTAAGGACCTCGGTAACATCTTTCACCCTGGCCGCAATCTCTTGCGCTTTCCGTTGCATGGCCGGATCGTCGGCAAATAATTCCGGGTAATGTTCTTTTAGAGCCAGGCCGCAGGAGCCGCAGGAAACTACTATTGCATCTGCTTTAATTTCTGCCAGTACCTTTATATTCTCCCGGGCCATCAGCCTGGCAAATTTTATATCTCCTGAGGCAAAAACAGGCATACCACAGCAGTGCTGCAACTTGGGTATAATTACCTCTACCCCGTTATGGTTCAGGACCTGGACCAGCGCTTCTCCTACCTGGGGGTAACAGTAATTGGCCATACAGCCAGTAAAATAAACGACCCGCTGCAACGGCTTGTCGACCGTATTAACCTCCGGCAACCGCTGCTTCAGTGTTTGCGCTGCCAGACTGGGAATCACCCGCCTCATGTCCAGCCCGAAAGGAATGCGGGGCAACATGCCCTGCCCGTTAGGGCCAGGCCGGAATATTACTTTTTGGCCGATTTTGCCCATGGCCAGGCCAGTGTTAAAAATCCATCGCCTGGGCAGCAATATCCGGGCTATCAGACTGTAAACCGGGGACACGCCAAGCTTCTTTTGCGATTCGGTCCGGCCCCAGCGGATCAGCGTATCGCCTTCAGCCCCTCCCGGGCAGTTAGCGGTACACCTTTTACATTGCAGACAGATGTCCAGCTTTTTGGCAATATCCCGCGTCAACTCAAGCTCACCGTGACGTAACGCCTTAACTAATCTAATTTTGCCCCGGGCCAGGCCTGATTCCACGCCCAGTACATCATAGACCGGACATACTTGCTGGCAGGACCCGCACCTGTTGCATTTATACAGTATTTGTTCTATCCGTTCGTCGTGCAACATTTTACCAGCTCCTGTCCCCAAACATTTTTCCCGGGTTAAGAATATTTTGCGGATCCAGCGCTTCTTTGATCGCCTTCATGACCCGCATGCCTTCAACCCCGCTTTCCAGCGGCAAGAAAGGAGCTTTAGACAAACCAATGCCGTGTTCTCCGGTGATAGTGCCTCCCAGGTCTACTGCGGCCTGGAATAACTCTGCCAGGAGCTGATTAACCCTCTCCATTTCTTCTTTGTTTCTTTCATCAGTAAGAATGTCGGCATGTAAGTTGCCATCGCCGGCATGGGCAATAACAGCTGTCTGTATCCCGTATTTCTCGCCAAGCTCCCTGACTTTCCTTACTGCCTCAGGAATTTTATCCCGGGGAACGGTCACATCCTCTGCCAGAATGGTAGCATAATTCCTGGCAAAAGCACCAAAAACCCCTCTGCGCCCCTGCCAGAGTTTGTCCCGCTCTTCGACCGAGCTGGCAGAACGTATTTGTATGGCCCCTTTTTCCCGGCATATCTTTTCTATTTCTGCAATTTGTTCTTGCAGCAACTTTTGGGGACCGTCCACTTCAATCAACAACACAGCTTCAGCCTCCAGCGGCAGGCCGCTGGGAATATAGCTTTCGATATTTTCAACGCATACTTTGTCCATAAACTCGAAGGAGGCGGGAATAATACCCCGGGCTAAAATCTCCACTACTGTATCGGTAGTCTGGTCCAGATCAGCGAAAGCAACCAGCACCGTCTGCTCTGCCTCAGGCTTGGGCAGAACTTTAACTGTAATCTGAGTGATAACAGCTAATGTGCCTTCTGAGCCAACAATAAGTCGGGTTAGGTCATAGCCAGCAACAGATTTCATCGTTGCCGCCCCCGTTTTAAGAATGGTACCGTCTGCCAGTACTACTTCCAGCCCCAGCACATAGTCCCGGGTAACCCCGTATTTCACCCCGCGGGGACCCCCGGCACATTCTGCTACATTTCCGCCCATAGTCGAAAATTCCAGGCTGGCCGGATCGGGGGGATAAAATAAGCCATGCTTGGCAAGCTCTTTCTGGAACTTGCCGTTGATCACACCTGGTTCAACGACAGCAATCATGTTGCGCTTGTCAATTTTGATTATCCGATTCATACGAGTCATCTGTAAGATAATACAATCCGTAGTCGGCAGTGTGCCTCCGGACAGGTTGCTGCCCGCACCCCTGGGGATAACTGGTATGCCATATGAAGCTGCCAGTTTGATTACCTCTGAGGTTTCTGCGGTGCTGCCCGGCAACACTAACACACCCGGCATAACCGGCTTGTCCTGGGAAAAGCTGCCGTCATAGGTATAGCAAAACAAATCTGCCTTACCGGTATAGACATGATCTTTCCCCACAATTTCTTTGAGCTTCTGGATTATCTCCGGCTTCATTTCATTCCCTCCTTGCAGCACCCGTTATCAAATACTGCTATGACAACGCGAGTGGAGCATTATTTACTACTCAGTAAATTAAGGTACAAGCTATAAACAAGCAATATACAGCTTTGGCTAAAAAACTATAGCCTTAAAAAAATATGGTGTTTTGCGGGTTATTTATAATATACTGGAGCGAATCAAAAACATGTCGTCTTAAAACCTCACTTGCATTTTTCACATCTTTAGCGCGCATATACTCTAAGATTGACAGGTGTAAGTTAACCGTGTTTAAGTCATTAGCTGTCGCTCTGGTGGACATTTTTTGAAAGCGTTGTATTTTAAGCTGGATGTCATTAATTATTTCTTTAATAAAATGGTTATCAGATTTTTGTACGATTAAAGAGTGGGTCTCAGCATCAAGATCAAAAATATCCTCGTAGGGTACCTTGATGCCTTTTTGCAGTTTATTTTTCAGTTGCGTCCAGCGGCCGATTATGTCTTCATATTCAGCCTCGCTAATATTATTTATAGCGGTACGCAATGCCAATATCTCCAGGGAAACCCTAACTTCGCTAATATCGTAGATTTCCTTAACTGTAATATGTTTAACATAAATTCCAATCCCGTTGTGGATTTCTACGTAACCTTCTTTAGCCAGAATTTTAATCGCTTCCCGGATGGGAGTACGGCTCATACCAAGGTTAGCCGCCAAAGCATTCTCGCTAAGAATTTCACCGGCTTTCAGCTCATTATTAACTATAAGTTGTTTGATGGTTTCATAGGCGATAATATTACGCTTACGCCCTTTCTTAATATGTTTCAACTCCATACCCCACAATATATATTCCCTGCAGGCTAAGCCTGCAGTACTCATATACATCTAGCATTACATGGTATCCATAACCAGACGGCAAGAGAAACATCCTTTAGTTACCTTAATAAATTAACCAAGGTTAAGGATATACCGGGTACATAAGTAATAAACATCAACACAATTAGCATGGTGATAATAAGGGGGATAGCCCGCATGGCTATTCTTTCAATTGACACGCCGGAAAGGTTACTGGCCACAAAGAGATTAATACCGTAGGGCGGGGTGACAAATCCGATGGACAGGTTCAGAGTCATAAGTATGCCGAAATGGACCGGGTCCATCCCCAATGGCATTAAAATGGGCAATAAAATTGGAGCCAGAACAATAGTTGCTGAGATATTATCCAGGAAACAACCGATAATCAGTAAGAGCACGTTGATTATTATCATAATAACAATAAAGCTATCAGATATGGAAAACAGGAGTTCTCCAAGCTTTACAGGGAGCTGCTTCATTGTTAGAATCTGGGCCAGCGAAGTCGACAGGCCGACCATAAATACCACGGTGCCACTAATCAAAGCACTTTCAAGTAATGCAGCATAAATTTGCTTCCACTTTAGCTCCCGGTATACGAATACCCCAATAAAAAGGGCGTAAACAACACCGGCAACTGCCGCCTCAGTCGGCGAAAACACGCCTGCATAAATACCGCCGAGAATAATAACCGGTACGAACAAAGCCCAGAGAGCATCCCTGAAAGCTTTGCCGATCTTTTTAATCTGCGGTTTTTCGTCCGAACCCCGCCAGCCATTCTTTTTGGCCATAACGTAACTGGTTACCATTAAACCAAGACCGACAAAAATACCGGGTAGGACGCCAGCAATAAACAAATCGGCAATGGAACAGCCTGTTGCCACCGCATAAATCACAAAGGGGATACTGGGAGGGATAATTACGCCTATAGAGCCGGCACAGGCAGTAATAGCAGCAGCAAAAGCGGGGTCGTAACGTTTCTCCTTCATTTCGGGAATCATAAAGGTACCAATTGCCGAAACTGTAGCCGGGCCCGAACCGGAAATGGCCGCAAAGAACATGCAGGTTACAGTCGTAACC
>JAAYGJ010000214.1 GCA_012727745.1 Clostridia bacterium
CTACTGCCGCCAGAGCCACCGGCAGCACCACCAGGACAAAAAAGTGCTCACGGGTCAATAACCAAAATTTTTCACTGCGATTAAGATACGTTGTCCATAAACTCAACCAGGTTACTGGCTCCATTTTTTCCCTCCTCCCCTGTACCGTTATCCTCAACCGGCCATAGTACATCAACTAGCGTATTAATCATGCTGGCATTGGTAAGCAGCCCTTTTAATAAACCTTGTTCATCAACAACAGGCAATAACCCGTATTTGCTCCTCGCCATAATGGCAGTCGCTGTTAACACCGTTTCTTCGGGGCATACTGTTTCTGCTACCGGTTCCATCAATTCGCTTGCTTTTTGCCTGCTGGCAGCCTGTATAGCTTTCTGCACTCCCCGTGCAGTTAAAATGCCTTTTAGAGCTCCTCGCTCGTCAACGATTAGCAAACTGTTGACCTGATGCTTTTGCATCCGCTGAAAAGCTTCAGCAGCACCCATTTCCATATTTCCGGTTACCGGTTTCTCCAGCATAATATCTCCGATAAAAACTTCTTCCGGGTTGCGGAAGAGGCGTTTTTTGCCAATGAAATCTCTGACAAAATCATCCGCAGGGTTACGCAGCAACTCTTCCGGGGTACCGATCTGGACGACTTTTCCTTCACGCATTACTACTATCCGATCAGCGAGTTTTATGGCTTCATCCATATCATGGGTGACAAAAACAATGGTTTTTCTCAGGTTGTTCTGCAGGCTTTTTAATTCATCCTGGAGCTGTTCCCTGGTAATAGGGTCAAGGGCACCAAAAGGCTCATCCATTAAGATTATCTCCGGGTCAGCAGCCAGGGCCCGCAATACACCTATACGCTGTTGTTGTCCGCCGGATAATTCCCGTGGATAGCGGTTGCGGTATACTTCTGGATCAAAGCCAACCATCTCCAACAGCTCATTAACTCGTTTTTCCCTTTCTCGGGGCGATTTCCCTAAAAGTTTCATTACTAGCCCGACGTTTTGAGCAATAGTCATATGGGGGAAAAGGCCAATTTGCTGGATAACATACCCTATTTGCCGCCGCAAGATTGCCGGGTTTATCTCTTGTATATTTCTGCCCTTAATGAAAATCTGGCCGGAATCCGGTTCAATCAGGCGGTTAATCATTTTTAGCGTAGTTGTCTTGCCACAACCGCTGGGCCCGACCAGCACTATTAACTCGCCTTGTTCAATCTCCAGGTCTAAAGAGCGCACGGCATAGGTCCCGGAAACATATGCCTTGCTTACTTTCTCAAATCTTATCAATTTCACTCCCCCTTCCAGACAAAATAAAAACCCGAGAAGATAACTCGGGTAATAAATAAGCATCTTCTCTTTCCATGCCTACGAGGTTAGCTGACGGGCGCGGGCGGAAAGATAACCCTACTTGTAAACAAGATTAGCCCCAAAAGAATGGTTCCCCCGTTCTCCTAATCTGGAGATTCAGCAGTCTATTTATTATTGCTCTTTCTGGAAATGTAATCTTACTTTTATATTCTACCCTTGTTTGTAATTAATTGCAAGTAATATTGAAATTTAGGCTTTAACCGCTGCGCCATTCCGCTTCGGGCAATACTTAAGTCGTTTCAAACCAGCCTCTCCCTAAAAAAGGCCTTGAACTAGTTCAAGGCCATGCAGCATTTAACCGCCAATTAATTATAAGGGAGGAAAGCTCTAAGAAAAGGAGAGAAAAGGTAAACTTTAACAGCTCAAATTATCCGGCTGTTTTCAGGCCGGAACGATAATTATTAATTGCTTCATGCAGAGCACTGGCTCCCAGGTTGGAACAGTGCAGTTTATTATCTGGCAAACCGCCAATAGCAACAGCAACATCCTTATCAGTTATTTTTAATGCTTCGTCCAATGTCTTGCCCTTAGCCATTTCTGTTAAAATACTGCCGGTTGCTATCGCTGCCGGGCAACCGAAAACCTGAAACTTGACATCAACCAGGCGGTCATCCCAAACCTTTATATATATTCTCAGGTAATCTCCACAATCAGGATCGCCGACAGTGCCAACGCCATCAGGGTTATTCAGCATGCCCACATTACGCGGGTTTAAAAAATGTTCGAGTACTAAATCGCCGTACATAGCTTTTTTGCTCCTCTCCCGCCTTAAACAGACTCTAAGCGTAACATCAAATTTTCCCACAACCTGGTCGCAGCTATGGCTGCTTTTCCACGGCTATAAGATGTGAGTGGAACAGCAGCTAGCAAAGACCTATTGACGTCCTCATCAAAGGGTATTTTCCCAGCTACTTCAATACCTTCCTGGCGGCAGTAGTCCTCAAGCTCCTGACTTTTTTCCGGTGCCAGATCATACTTGTTGATACAGACAACTGCCGGTACTTTAAAATAACGGGCCAGTCTAAGAACCCTTTCCAGATCGTGGCGGCCGGCAACTGTCGGTTCGGTTACCAACAGCGCCAGAGAAACTCCCGTCAACGAAGAAATAACCGGGCAACCAATACCTGGAGGACCGTCAGTAATAATCAAGTGGTGGCCCTTTTCTTTGGCCAGTTCCCGGGCAGCCTGGCGTACTACCGTTACCAGCTTACCTGAGTTGTCCTCGGCCAGGCCGAGCTGGGCATGTACCATGGGACCATAAGTGCTGTTGGAAACGTACCAGTAGCCGGCCCGGTTGGGCTCCATGATAATAGCCCCTGAAGGACAAACGTGGCGACAAACATTGCAGCCTTCACATAGCAACGGATCTACACTAAAATCCTTAATAGCATTAAACCGGCAAATTTCCTCACAACTGCCACATTTTGTACAAAGTTCAGCGTCAATCACTGCCTTGTTAAGCCCAAAAAATTCATTTTTGGTCACTATCTGGGGCTGTAAGAGCAGGTGCAAATCAGCAGCATCAACATCGCAATCAGCTACGACTTTATCCTTGGCCATAGCAGCAAAAGCAGCGACTAAAGTAGTTTTACCGGTGCCTCCCTTACCGCTAATTACTAATAGCTCTTGCATGCTGTTGCACCAGCCTTTCGATATTGTACCATAAATCTATAAAAGCCGGAAGCCATTCCTGGTAATCCTGCACCAAACACCTGCCCCTGGCATAAGTTTCAGCATATTGCCTGGCAAAGGGTATCGTCATCAGCACCGGGATTTTTTCCTGACGGCAATACTCGCTAACCTCAGTGTAATCTTCATTATAACGGTTAATAACAACGCCCATCGGCACTTTTAGCTCCCTGACCATACCCACTGCCAGCTTTAAATCATGAAGTCCAAAAGGGGTAGGTTCAGTAACTAATAAACAAAAGTCTGTATCCTTAACTGCCGCCACTACCGGGCAAGAAGTCCCTGGTGGAGCATCGATAATCACCGCCTCACTGTCGCTGGCATGCTTCTTAACAGCTCTTACCAGCGGCGGCGCCAGAGGCGTACCAATATCAACCCGACCATGGGCAAAAACTATCCGGCCAGCATTGCCTATCTCAACCACACCGATGCGATGGGGCTTTTCTGTAATTGCTCCAGTATGGCAGACCAAAGCACAAGCGCCACAGCCGTGACACATTTCCGGAAAAGTAATTACTTTGTCGCCGGCGACGGCAATAGCATTAAATGCGCATATTTCGCTGCATTTGCCGCAACCATCACATTTATCATTATCCACTTCTGGAACCGGCAGCGTAACTGCTTCTTCACAAGTTATATCTAGGTGCAGGAACAAATGGGCATTAGGTTCTTCAACATCACAGTCCAGCAACTGCACCGGTAATTTATTTTGTAAAGCAAGGGCCAGATTGGTAGCTACCGTCGTCTTACCAGTACCGCCCTTACCACTGGCTACAGCAACAATCATTATTTTCACACCTTAATGAAGCTAAAATTCAAAGCGGGTGGCTAATTGCCACAACCCCCATGCTCTCCATGTTCATGGCTGCAAACGGTGCCGCTGCTCTCAATCTCACCGTTAAGATAAGCCTTTACAACCTCTTCCACCGGGCCGCTGGCACCCATAATTACTTCAATGCCTTGCTGGCGAAAAAGCTCTACCGCCCGGGCTCCTATGCCGCCAACGATTACACAGTTAACACCCAGGTTGCCCAAAAAAGGCGGTAACACCCCGGGTTGATGAGGGGGGCTAGCTACCAATTCTTTGTTAACAATTTTACCATCTTCCACATCAAAAAGGCTGTAATGGGGACAATGGCCAAAGTGAGCAGCAACCATATTCCCTTCAGTAGCAACACCAATTCTCATTAAAATTTACCTCCTCTACCTGTATCTCGTCCCATACCTTTTCCCATACCATAATGGGCACCGACGTTTGATTGTTCGATGGGGCTTAGTACTCCAGCTCGCCACTGTGCCAATGCTTCCTGGACCGTTTTTGCGGTTGTTGAGTAAGCTGTTATCCCTGCTGCTTGTAAAACCCTCATAGCTTTGGGGCCCATATTACCAGTAATAACTGCTTCTACTCCCTGGTTTACC
>JAAYGJ010000284.1 GCA_012727745.1 Clostridia bacterium
GAACGGCACTGGCGCCGGGCAATAGCGCTGCCGCTGCCGGCAGTAGTCCTGGCGGCGCCGGCGCGGCTGCAGGCGCAGGCCAGGGGGCAGGCGGGATTGCCGCCGCTCCCGGCCCGGTGGGAGCGGCAGGGGGCGCCTATGCCGGCGGTAGCGGTACGGGAGCCGACAGCCCGGTTGCCGCTGGCCATAGCCCTGGGAGCAGTAGCAGTGTCGACGGCGGGTCTGCTGCCGGCGGGGGCGGCGATGGTCAGGGAGGTACTGGCGACAGCGGTGGCGGCCAGGGTAGCGGCAGGGGCCCCGGCGGCCAGGGCGGGGGTGGCAGTAGCGCCGGCAGCGGCAGTGCCGGCCTGGAGCAGGGTTATGCTCCCTTTTTACCCGGCGGTGAAGGATTTTTAGCTCAGGTGCAGGCTACTGTTGGCGCCGGCGAGGCTGGGCTGGAAGTGAGCCAGCCCTGGTCGCCGGCGGCGCTGGGTGCAGTGCCTTTCTACGAAGAGGTCTACCCCTTCTATGTTGCCCGGGCGCGGGAAACCATCAGCCGTTCCCCCTTACCGCCGCCCCTGGAAAAGCTGGTCTGGCAGTATTTCAGTGCGATTGAGCCCCATGCGGACCATACAGGTAGCCCGTAATTGATTGATGGGAGTTTTAAATATGCAAGCAAAGACAGTTAAGCAGGGAGAAGCCGGGATCAAGGAAATACTGGCGACTACAGGGAAACGCCTGGAAGAGATGACGGCGGCCCTGGGCGAAGTTATTGTGGGCCAGCGGGAGGTTATCCACCAGGTAATAACGGCGCTGCTGGCAGGAGGGCATGTTCTGCTGGAAGGGGTGCCGGGTCTGGGCAAGACAGCCCTGGTGCGGGCCATCGCCCAGGTGACGGGCTTGAGCTTTCGGCGCCTGCAGTTTACGCCCGACCTGATGCCGGCCGATATCAGCGGCACCATGGTCTTCCGGGAGGGAGCCGGAGGGGAAGGTTCGTTTCAATTTGAACCGGGGCCGATTTTTGCCAACCTGGTCCTGGCTGATGAAATCAACCGGGCGACACCCAAAACCCAGAGCGCCCTGCTGGAAGCTATGCAGGAAGGCACCGTTACTACTGCCGGTGTCAGCCGCCCCCTGCCGCGACCTTTCTTTGTCCTGGCTACCCAGAACCCCCTGGAGATGGAGGGTACCTATCCTCTGCCTGAAGCCCAGTTAGACCGTTTCCTATTCAAAATCCTGGTGCCTATGCCGGCAGCGGACGAACTGGCAGCTATTGCCCGGCTTACTACCGGTGCTGTTACTCCGACAGCCCCACAGGTGCTGCAGCCGGGCGAACTGGAGCAATGGCAGCAGCAGGTGAGGCAGGTAGTTGTAGTGACAGAGGTAATTGATTATGCAGCTCGGCTAGTTATGGCTACCCATCCAGGCAACCCCGACAGGCCGGAAATGGTAGGGCGTTTTGTGCGCTTTGGCGCCAGCCCCCGGGCGGTACAGGCTCTTGTGCTGGGAGCCCGGGCTGAGGCTTTGCGGGCCGGGAGGCCTTATGCCGATTACGAAGATGTGCGCCGGGTAGCCCTGCCGGCCCTGCGCCACCGGGTGCTGTTAAATTATGAAGCTTTGGCTGAAGGGGTTAGCAGCGACATGATAGTGACAGATATTTTAGCCCGGATTCCTGTTGCCCGGGAGGCGGGTGTATAAATGCCGGCGCCGGAGCTTTTCCCTCCTGCCCTGCTGGCCCGCCTGGCCGGCTACCGGCTGGTGTCCCGGCAGCCGGCCCGGGCAGCTGCAGGGGGTTCCTGGCGGTCCCGCCTTAAGGGTGGCACGGTAGAATTTGCTGATTACCGGGAATATTCTCCCGGCGATGAGCCGCGCCGGGTGGATTGGAAGGCTTATGCCCGTCTACGGCGCCTTTATGTGAAAGAATACCTGGATGAACGGGAGGACAGGATTCTTTTTTTAATAGATACCAGCGCTTCCATGGATTTTGGCGGCGCTCACCATAAAGGACTTTTTGCCTTGAAACTGGCGGCCGGCCTGGGCAGCTGTGCGTTGAGCAATCAGGACAGCCTGGCAGTGTTTAGCCCCGGCGGCGGGCGCGCGCCCCGGCTTTTTCCCCCTGCCAGGGGGCTTAAGGCCCTGCCCCGGCTGCAGGAGTTCCTGGCCAACCTTAACTTCGGCGGTCAGGAAGACCTGGCGACAGCTTTAAAAAGGGCCCGGCAGCAGCTACCGCGGCTGCAGGGTCTCTATGTTTTTTCTGATTTCCTTTATCCTGACGGCATTGAACAGCTTTTACGTGAGGCAGCAGGGGCGGCAATGGAAGTCAACCTGCTGCAGATCCTGGCGCCGGAAGAGCGGGAAACGTTCGGGGAAGGGGACTGGCATTATTTAGATGCAGAAACAGGGGAGCGCCTGGAAGTAACCCTTACCCCGGCGGTGCTGGCGGCCTACCGCAAACGTTTGGAACAGTACCAGGCTGAGCTGAAGGCTGCCTGCCGGCGCTGGGGTGCCCGCTATGTAACCCTGGACAGCAGCGCTCCTGTGTCGGCAACTTTACTGCAGACCCTGGTCCGGGAGGGAGTTTTGCAACCCCGGGGGTATTAAGCTATAAAAGGATGTTATTCGCGGAGGTTATTTGCCTTTGAGCTTTAGCCATCCCCAGCTGCTTTTGCTGGCTTTAACCCTGCCGGCTATTCTTGCCTTATATATCCTGCGCCGGCGTCGCCGGGAACGGCTGGTATCCAGCACCATGCTCTGGCGGCAGGCAACTGCTGAACTCAATGCCAACCGCCCCTGGCAGCGCCTGCGGCGCCATTTATTGCTCTGGCTGCAGCTCCTGGCAGCAGCCCTGTTGACCCTGGCGGCTGCCGGCCCTGTCTGGTATCATAGCGGGGCGCCTGAAGAGACCATTGTCCTGCTGGATGCTTCGGCCAGCATGCAGGGCACCGATGTCAGTCCTGATCGATTTACGGCTGCCTGCCGGGCCATTGTGGCAGAAGCCGCAAGCCTAAAACCGGGGGCCACGATGACAGTTATTGTTTTTGGGCAGCGGCCCCGTGTGGTGGTACAGGAGGCTACGGATGCTGCCAGTGTTCGCCAGGCACTGGCCGGCCTGCGGCCTGAGGCTGGTGGGGCAGACCTGGGCCCGGCCCTTTCCCTGGCCACAGCCCTGGCCAGGGAGGCAGAGACGGCCCGTTTCCTGCTGGTGAGCGACGGCGGCGTAACCATACCTGCCGGGGCGCCGCCGCTGGAATATTTAGCCGTGGCCGGTGAAGGGAATAATATCGCCCTGACCGGTCTCACCCTGCGGCAGCTGCCGCAGGGGCAGGCAGCTCTGGTGACAGTGCAAAATTTCGCTAAGCAGCCGGTTTCCGGGCAGGTGCTCCTGCGGGCTGCAGCAGTTGAGGCAGACGGCCAGACTTTCGCGCTGGAGCCGGGGGCAACGGCCCATTTGCTCTGGGAAGGGCTGCCGTCCGGTGGGCCGGTGACAGCTGAGCTGAAGCCGGACGATCCGGCAAGCAATTCTCTGGCCCTGGATGACAGCTTCTGGGCTGTACCCCAAACTGAACGACAGGTGCAGGCCTTGCTTGTAACTGAGGGAAATATGTTTTTAGAACGGGCGTTAAGTTTGCTAACAAACCTGAGTGTTTACCGGGTAACGCCGGCAGCTTACCAGCAGATGCTGGCTACTGCCTATCCCTATGAACTGACGGTCCTGGACGGGGTGGCGGCCGGGACAGAGTTGCCTCCGGGAGCGGTCCTGCTGATTAATCCCCCTGAAGGTTTAAATTTTTATGGTGCTGTCTGCGGTCCGGCCTACCGGCCGGCAGAGCTGCAGGCCGTACCTGGCAGCCCGTTTTTAGCCTATGTAGACCTGGCTGAAATCCAGCTGGCCCGGGCCCGGAGTCTTACCCTGGGGCAAGGCTGGCAGGCAGATATCATGAGCGGCAGCAGCCCTCTTCTAGCCCACCGGGAAGAAGGGGGTGGCCGGCGCCTGGCGCTGCTGGCTGCGGATCTTTTCGCTTCTGACTTGCCTTTACGCCCCTCTTTTCCCATCTTGATGCAGAATATCGTCAGCTGGCTGCTGCCTCCCCTGCTGGAAGCTCCCCGGGAAGCGCTGACGGGGCAGGAAATAAAGCTTGCTGCCCTGCCCCTGGCGGAAGAAATTGTAGTTAGCGGAGCGGACGGCCGGCAGGTGCTCCTGGCACCGCCCTTTCCCCCGGCGCCATTTATTACAGATACGCCCGGCTTATACCGTTTAACCCAGAGCTGGGGCCGGCAAGATGGCGAGCCCGAAGCCCGGGCCACAGCCCTTTTTGCTGTCAACGCTTACCGGGCAACAGAGGCTGACCTCAGCCCCCGCGAGCCGGTCAGGGCTGGCAGCGAAGATGGGGGCAGTAATGGTGAAGCGGTATTGACCCGGTCAGAACCTGTTCGTTCCCACCATCTTGGCGGTTTTTTTTGCCTGCTGGCCCTGCTGCTAATATTGGTAGAATGGAGGGCAGCCTGCCGTGGCTATTAGCTTTGACCAGCCTCTCTGGTGGCTGGCCCTGCCGGGCCTCGTAATCCTGGTCTGGTACTGGCGCCGGCCGTGGCTGTTGCAGGCCCGGGCCGGCAGCAGGGAGGCCTACCGGCGGGAATGGCGCCGCCTGTTGGTCCGCCTGCTGGTGCTCATGCTGCTGGTAGCGGCCTTGGCCGGGCCCCGCTGGTTTACTATTGTTAACCACCAGGCGGTTGTTTTTGCCCTGGATGCTTCCGCCAGCATGGGTACGGCGGTGGCTGCAGGAGAAGCCTGGCTGCGCCAGGCTCTGGCCCTCAAACCGCCTCGCGACCGGGCCGGGGTAATAGCTTTCGGCGAGACAGCCCTGGTAGAAGTTCCGCTGAGTGAAGAACCGCTTTTCCGGCGGCTGGAGACGGCTCCCGGCACTGACGGCAGTAACTTTGGCGCAGCTTTGAACCTGGCCCAAGGTCTTTTACCGGCAGAAGCGCGGCGGCGGTTGGTACTTATTTCTGACGGCCGTGAGACAGGTGAGGAAGCAGTGACGCTGGCCCGGGAGCTTTCCCAGGCAGGTATCCGGGTTGATGTTTACCCGCTGGGAGCTCCTACGGCAGCGGATATCCGCCTAGATGCTCTGGAACTGCCGCCGCGGGCCTATGCCGGTGAAAGTTGCAGCTTGCAGCTTACAATTACCGCTAGCCAGCCTGCAGCGGCTACTGTAGTGCTGGAGCGAGATAATGAACTGCTGGTAAGCCGTGAAGTTAACTTGTTTGCCGGCAGTAACCGCCTGACTTTGCCGGTAGACGTGGGCCCAACAGGATTGCATCGCTACCGGGCGCGGCTGCTGGCCGAGCAATATGTCGACAGCATCAGTGCCAATAATGAAGCCGGAGCGGTGCAGCAGGTGCTGGGCCCGCCCCGGGTTCTGCTGGTAGCCGATACGGCAGCTGAAGCGGCTGCGCTGCAGCAGGTTCTGGAAGCGGGACAGGTTGAAGTTGAAACGGTAACGCCAGCCGGGGTGCCGCAGGATCCGGCAGGTTGGGCCCGCTACAGCGCTGTTTTTCTCCTTGACGTACCCGCTTATAGCTTAGGCGAGGAAGCTATGGCCCAGCTGGAGAGTTACGTCCGCGATGGCGGCGGCGGCCTCATGATGAGCGGCGGCCCCGATGCTTTTGGCCCGGGCGGCTATGCTGGCACACCAATTGAAAAGGCCCTGCCGGTAGAAATGCAAATAGGGGGGCAGGGAGAACTGCCTTCGCTGAGCCTGATGCTGGTAATTGACAGGTCGGGCAGTATGGATGCTTATGCCGGGGGCGCTAATAAAATTGATTTGGCCAAGGAAGCTGCCGCCCGGGCGGCAGCGATGCTGACAGCCCGGGACCAGGTGGGGGTAATTGCTTTTGACAGCAGCCCCTGGGAGGTGGTGCCCCTGGGGCCGGTAACGAATCAAGAGCTTTTACGGCAGCAAATAGGCAGTATTTATGCCGGCGGCGGCACCGAAATCTACCCGGCCCTGGCGGCGGCTTACCATGCTCTAGCCGGGGCCACGACCCGGGTCACACA
>JAAYGJ010000215.1 GCA_012727745.1 Clostridia bacterium
CCGTCATCCAGCACAGACTTTGTTGTTGCTGGAGAAGTTATTACTTCAACTCCCAATCGATTAAAATATGCCTGCCAGAACGGGAAAAAACTGTAATAAAACAGTCCCCTAGGAAAACCAATACGTATTGTCAAGAATGTTTCCTCCTAAGCTCCTATTCTAAAATTCGACGTTGATTTTAAAAAACCTGCCAGCGATTTCTTGCAGTGGCAGGTATTTTCTTATTAAGGTTGGAATAGGGTTTAACAATAAAAAGTTTCGGAGGTGGAAATTATGCAGGCAGTATTAACAGGGTTAATTTATGCGTTACTGTCCGGCTTGGGACTAGCCGCCTTTTTAGGAGTGTTGCTGTACTTTTCTCCCCTATCACAGGGCTTATTACCCCTGCTGGCCAGCATTATAGTTGCTCTGGCTGTCTTTTGGGGCGGGCTGTGTGCTGCTCGTATAGCTACGAGGCAAGGACTCCTCCAGGGTTTAGGTGTGGGCTTACTTTTCTTTTTGGTAGTGCTTGCAGTTAGTTGGAACAGGGGGCCGTTTGTCTTTCCTGCCGTCGCCAAATATATTGCTGTTTGCCTTTTAGCGGGCGCTATGGGCGGTGTTGCCGGCATTGCCGGTCGCTAAAGAGAGTTTTGTTAGACCGTTTCCTCAATTGAATTTATCTTCCATTTGCCATGAAGATTAATAATTGTAATTGTTTGAGGGATTGAAAAAGCGCCTTTAGTGGCTGATACCCATTCAGCAGTTCCTTTTACCCTGGCCTGACCTGATTGCAAGTCTAACTCCTGTTCGGTTATCAGGAAAAAAGCAAATCTCAGTGACGGGTCTTCCTCCAGGCGCTCAAAGCACTGGAGAGCTCCTTGATTTTCCTTTAGTTGTGTTAAAAATTTCGGGGTTACCAGTACTGCAAGCTGGTCTGTTCTGCTTTCTTCCAGGGCTTGATAAAAATCATAGATTACTGCGAAGGGTGCTTGCTGTTGAGAGACACCGGCAAGCGCGGAAACAACTGGTACCGGGTCAGCTTTGCGAGCACTGCAGGAAGTCCAGCCCCAGGTCAAGCTTATCCCCAGAATTATACCCAGACAAATATACTTTATCGCTTGCATTTACCTCCCACCCCCATGATAAATTGTAGTGGTGGGAGTTTGCTTTTATGCCAAAAAAAAGAGAGGAATTACCCTCTCAGTCCTGACGCAGGATTCTTTTTAAAAATCGTTTCAAAAAGCTTGGCAAGGGTATAAAATAAACCCTCATGCTGTTCACCTCGCCCTTGTTCTTTTTCTTAGAATATAGTATTATAACTGCCCGTAAAAAGTGCATTTTAGGGAGGGGGTGGCACATTAAACCAAGCAGGTAAGGCTGTAGTGATTTCTTCTGTTTCTAGCTCTAATTTTGTAACCGGGGGCAATGAGCGGAGAAAAAGGTGTCCGTAACGCCGGGATAGGAGGCGCTGATCCAGGACTACCAGTACACCTCTGTCAGTGGCACGGCGGATTAAACGGCCAAATCCCTGGCGAAAACGAATTATAGCAGCTGGCAGACTTAGAGCAGTAAAAGCGTTGCGGCCTGTTGTAGCGAGATGTTCCATACGGGCAGCAAGGGCGGGGAGACCGGGCGAAGGAAAAGGTAAACGGGGAATAACTACGCAGCGCAACATTTCTCCGGGCAGGTCAATTCCTTCCCAAAAAGTGCTGGCCCCCAGTAATAAAGCCCGGGGAGTCTGGCAAAATTCTTCCAGCAATTGATTGCGGTTACCGTCTATGCCCTGGCCCAGAATGTTAAAATCATTCAAATTGAGGGCATTTAAATTATTATAGACTTCCCGTAAAAAACGATGTGAGGTACAAAGAACCAGAACCCGTCCCTCAACACTGGCTAAAATATTGGCCAATATCGGCGCTATTATCTGTGCATAGGTGCTGTCATCTAGCTGGCCAGGGTTAGGTAAACCTTTAATTGCACAGACCAGGGACTGGGATTGATAATCAAAAGGGGAGGCAACCTGACAGGTTTCAACTTGCGTGGCAGATAAAATATTTAGTCCCACTTGCTCTAAATAAAAAGTAAAATCGTTATCCACAGTAAGAGTTGCTGAGGTAAGGATAACGGCCTGCTTTTGAGCATAGAGAGATTTAGCCAGCAATGGTCCGGCATTGAGGGGGGCCAGACGTAATACCGGTTGCTGGTTGTGATTTTGTTCTAACCAGCTGATACTTTCATCAGGTTCGGCTTCGAGTACCTGGCAAAAATCGTTAGTTAGCTGATAAAAAATGTTACTAAAATTAGCTACATCAGCCGCTATTTCTCCAGCATCGATAGTTACCAGCAAATCATGCAGGCGGTTTAAGTTACTGACGAGGAAGGTTAAACTTGTTTCCAATTCGCCAAAGGCTACCAGTACATTGTCCCAGGCGGGGGTTTCTTTTAAACGGTCAGTAAAGCGGATTGTAAAACTACGTTGTCCTTCTTTGCTGTATTCCTTAAGATTGAACAGGCTATCCCAAAAAAGTTGCCAGTTTTGCTTGGCCCGGAGGACATTTTGTTCAATTTCCTGTAATAACCGGCCTATTTCATTGCTAATATTAGAATTAATCCCTGGAAGCAACTGCCACAAACGGCCTAGTAAGCTAAAATTATTATCTTTTTGCCCTAGACGGCGCCAATATAGGTTGCCTGCTGACATGCTGACACTTAAACCTAAGTGTTCGGTAGCTGCTTCTTCGAGGTGATGAGCTTCATCAATGATTAAATAAGGATAGGAAGGTAGCACCTGGTTATCTAATTTAATGTCACTAAGCAAAAGGGAGTGGTTGAGGATAATAATGTCAGCATCTTCAGCTTCCTGGCGGGCGAGGTTGACAAAACAATAGTTGCTAAAAGGGCAGGCAGTTCCAATACAGGTTTCCTTATGGGCGGCAAGTGCTATTTTATAGTCCTCTTCTTCCGGAGTTAATTTTAACTCATTCCAATCACCGCTGGTGCTCAGTTTTAACCAGCGTAATATTCGGAGCAAGAAAATGCGCTCACTGTCACTGGCGGCAGGATTGTTGAGAGCATCTCTTAGCTTGCGCCGGCAGAGATAGTTACTGCGGCCTTTGACCAACGTTGCTTTAAAAGGGAATGGCAAAAGCTCCTGGAGCTGAGGTACTTCCTTTTTTATAAGCTGTTCTTGTAAACTGATAGTATGGGTGGCGATAGCTACCCTTTTTTTCTGGTGGCAGGCCCAGTAAATGGCTGGCAAGAGGTAGGCCAATGATTTACCCGTACCGGTACCTGCTTCAACTGCCAGGTATTTGTTATTAAGCAAGGCCTCGGCAACAGCTTTAAGCACGGTTATTTGCTGGCTACGATATTCATAGCCCGGGAATATATTTGCCAGCCGCCCACACGGTTGCAAAAGAGCCGCCATTTCTTCCAGGGAAAAGTCGGGGCGGTTGGCCGAGTCAGCGCGATTGCCTTCCAGGTTTATGGCAAAAAGACCGGTAGCAGCTATTTCTGTTGGCGAATCGGGTATGGTATCGGCCTGGAGTGCAGCCATAAACCAGGTCTGCAAAGAAGGAGGAGCTACAGTTAACATTTTTTTTAAAAGTGTCTTATCCAGACTCATAGTTGCCTGCCAGAGAATTTTAAATAACTCAACAGTAGCTAAAACGTCTTCGCGAGCGCGGTGGTGTTGGTAGACGTTAATTTTCAGGGCCTGGCTTAAATATTCTAAGCGGTGGGATGGTAAGCAAGGAAAGATTATGCGGCTAAGGTCCAAGGTGTCCAGCAGGTTTTGGTTTTGCCAGTAATTGGACCTTAGGGCATGATTTATAAAGGCAAGATCAAATTTGCCATTATGGGCAACTAAAATAGCATCTTTGCTAAAATCTTGGAAGGCCGGTAGCACTTCGTCCAAATACGGCGCTTGGCTGACCATTGCCTCATTAATGCCGGTAAGCTTCTGGATATTTGCTGGTATGGGCTTGCCGGGATTAACTAAGGTATTAAACTCCTTAATAATGTTGCCGTCCTGCAAACGGACGGCAGCTATTTCAATAATTTTGTCCTGGGTTGGATTAAGTCCGGTTGTCTCCAAATCCAGAACAACATAAGTATGGGAGAGCATATACACATTTCCTCCAGCAAAAGGGTTTTAACCTATGACAAGCAGGGGCTGCCCGCTTGTTACATTACTACCGGCATGTACCAGGACTTCTTTTACAGTACCATGTACAGGAGCAGTAATTTCATTTTCCATCTTCATGGCTTCAATAATAACCATAACTTCGCCAACAGTCAACCTCTGTCCCGTTTTAACTTTAACTTCAATCACTTTGCCGGGTAGGGGCGCCCTTACTGTATAGTTATGCGGGGATGTTGCAGCCTTGTGGTGAGGAATCTGTACTGGAGGTGTGTTTGTTTGAGAATAGTTTATTTCTACCGGCTGCAGGTAGGCAGCCGGGCTTTTCTTTTCTTCAACTTCAACAATATAAGTGTCACCATTGACTGTAACCTGAAAATGGCGTTTCAAACGGCCACACACCTCCTTCCCAGTACTTGTGAAGCAGATATTAATTCCTGGCGTCCTGCAAGCAACCAGCGCCGCGAAACATTATTGTCTGCGGGGCGGATAGAGGTAATATGCCAGGAGCCGGTTTGCAAGTCTATACAGGCAGCTATTGCAGCAGTTATAGCTGTAACAATTTTCGGGTCTTTTGTTTCTCTAACCGAAACTTGAAGTATATTTGCCGGCATAGTAGCCCACTCCTCCCAATTAACACTTTTTATCAAGCAATCCTACTCACCAAGGAACTATTATTTTCATCACAAAGCACTCTTTGCGTTGAGTAACTCTTTAATTAAAAAATAGCCCTTCCGAAGTTAAGGTTCTGGTAAAAGTTTATTCTTACGGTTAATTTGTCCCCATGCCGTTCAGGGGTTTGACTCCTTGGCAGCAAAATAAGTTATTCTGGCTTTAGACCGGGAAATTGCCGTGTTTTTTACCGGGACGGGTTTCCCTTTTGTTTACTAGTCTTTGCAAAAGCCGGGTTAATTCCCGCCGGGTTTGACCTGGATCAATAATTGCATCGACTATTCCCAGGCCGGCAGCTATGTAGGGATTGGCAAATTTTTGACGGTAAGCAGCAATTTTTTCCTGGCGGGTTTGAACAGGATCTTCAGCTTGCTTTATTTCCTCACGAAAGATAATATTGGCGGCCCCTTCCGGACCCATTACCGCTATTTCTGCCGTTGGCCAAGCAGCAACATAATCAGCGCCCAGGGAGCGAGAGCACATGGCTAGATAAGCTCCCCCGTAAGCTTTGCGCAGAATAAGGGTCATTTTAGGTACAGTGGCTTCAGAATAGGCATATAATAGCTTGGCACCATGGCGTATAATGCCGCCATGCTCTTGTTCTATTCCTGGTAAATAACCGGGCGTATCTACCAGGGTAAGCAAAGGGATATTGAAGGCGTCACAAAAGCGGACAAAGCGGGCAGCTTTGTCGGCAGCATTAATATCGAGACAACCGGCCAGGTAATGGGGCTGGTTGGCAATAATGCCCGTAACAAAACCATTAAGGCGCGCCAGGCCGATAACTATATTGGGAGCAAATTGGGCCTGGATTTCCAGGAAAAGGCCGTTGTCAACTAGCCCATGAATAACTTCTTTAACATCATAGGCTTTATTGGGATCTACCGGTACAAGGTTAAGTAAGTTGGGACATAACCGCTCCGGGGGATCATTGCTGGATAAATACGGCGGGTCTTCAAGGTTATTTGCCGGCAG
This sequence comes from Clostridia bacterium, assembly GCA_012727745.1. Lineage (GTDB taxonomy): Bacteria > Bacillota > DSM-521 > Neomoorellales > Neomoorellaceae > JAAYGJ01. The sequence goes on from JAAYGJ010000215.1 coordinate 5,768, forward strand.
GTAACCCATCAGGGTGCGAATTAAATAAAGGCAATCTTCTTCCGTATGACAGTGGAAATGGGCCACCCCGCTTTTGCTGGAATGGGTGGAAGCTCCGCCCAGTTCTTCCGGATTTACCTCTTCACCGGTAACTGCTTTTATCACCTGTGGCCCGGTAATAAACATTTGCGAAGTGCGATCAACCATGAATATAAAGTCCATAAGCCCGGGTGAATAGACAGCTCCACCGGCACATGGCCCCATAATGGCAGCAATTTGAGGTATTACCCCTGAAGCATGGGTATTGCGGCGGAATATTTCCCCGTATCCGTTTAAAGCGGCTACACCTTCCTGAATGCGGGCACCGCCAGAATCGTTTAAACCTATAACCGGCACACCTGTTTTTAAGGCCAAGTCAATTATTTTGCAAATTTTAGCTGCATGCATTTCTCCCAAGGAGCCACCCAGAACGGTAAAATCCTGGGCATAGACGTATACCTGTTGGCCGTTGATAGTACCTGAGCCGGTAACAACCCCTTCACCAGGGGCGTCTACAGCCTGCATGCCAAAGTCAACTGCCCGGTGGCGTACAAACTGATCCAGCTCAAGGAAACTACCTGGGTCTAATAATAGATTTAAACGCTCTCGAGCTGTTAATTTCCCGGCAGCGTGTTGTTTCTTAATACGTTCCTCGCCACCACCGGATATAATTTTGGCCCGTCGAGCTTCAAGGTCGGCTAGCCTGACCTTAATTTCTTCCATTGTTGGAAGCCCTCCTTATATTACCTACCTCATTATATTACCAGGTAATAAGGGCAGCTTGCAACTATAAACATTCTTATCCTGCCTAATTTTTTTCCGTTTTATGAAATAAAGCTGGCTCAGTCTAGCCAGCATAAGGTTTTGGCGCAAGTATACAGAACTATTAATAAAAAACCATTTTCTTAGTATTATCAATATCTGTTGGATGGAAGACGATCTCCTTATTACAGTTGTTGCAACGAGGGCAGCCAACCGTATTTTCTGGCCTGTTCGAGATATTGAGGTGGCTGTAGACCCAGAGCAACTAGCGCTGCTTCCATGGCATTAGCCGCCGGGTTTATGCCGGCAAATAAAGGCGTAGTTGTAAGGAGCCAGGCGGCACCTGAACGATGCAGAAGCTCCCGGTCGGCAACATTGGTGCCACTGGTAATAATGACCTTGCCTTTTAAAGCCGGCAGGATAAAGCGGCGGATAAAGCGCCAGTCTCCAGCGATGATTTTTATGCGAGCACAACGGTCAAGCAGGGAACGATTAATTTGGGGAGTTCCTGATCCTGGGGCATAAAGGTAGGTTAACGGTAAATGGCACAGAGCTGGCATAGTAAGGTAAGCGAGTTTTTTGAAGGTTGACAGAGGGAGTAGCAAAGGAAGCCTCAAACCAAAGGCCGCATCACCGGCCAATACTGAAAAGCCGGCATCCTCTAAGCTCTGGGCCAGCCAGAAACGGTCCAGGACAGACACAACCAGAGCTTTGCTGTTAAGGGGTAAAAAAGATAATTGGCTAACAGCTTGAGTGTCGATATATGCTTTCCAACCGCTGCCATCTACTAGAGGCGTTTCTTTAACCTGGCGGGCCAGAAATTGTCCTGCCGGAAAAGGATAGCGGCGGCAGCCTAGGTGGTAGAATAAATTGGCTCCTCCCAAGCCTAGTGCATCTACACGCCCGTCCAGTTGTTTTAAGAGGTTGGCAGCCTTCTCCAAGTGTCCGTCACATCCGCGCCGTTCCAAGAGAATTGTGCTTTTGTCACAGGTTAGCTTAACCTGGTAATCTCTTTTACTGCTACCTAGACTTACGCTAACTACATATTTAATAAGCCATCCCTACTTTTTACTTTTATTAAACACTGAACTTAGATACTCTGTCCTAACGGCAAAGTCTTCTGTAGCCAGCATTTGTGGTGCTGAAGGATATTATAATTCAAGGACAAATTAAAGAACGAATAAGGAAATTTGGGTCTCCATTGTGTCCATTTGACCCCATAAGATACTAAAATGCCAACGGCCTGATCTTCGGAACCGTTGGCATTTCTAGCTTTTTCTGGTGCGCCAGGAAGGTCTCGAACCCTCGACCCGCTGATTAAGAGTCAGCTGCTCTACCAACTGAGCTACTGGCGCTTGAGTATGGCGCGCCCGGCAGGATTCGAACCTGCGGCCTCCGGACTCGGATTCCGTTACTCTATCCGACTGAGCTACGGGCGCTAATTCTAATTGCAAACGTATTATAGTATAGATTATTTTTAAAGTCAAGGCCAAGGTTTATAGTTGAACAAGGGTTATCTTGCCCCAGGCAGCCAGTTTATCGCCAGCTATAACTACTGCTCCAAGTACACCGGGTATTGACGCAGCTAGCCGGGCGGCTTTCTCTACGTCATTAGGTTGCTGGACGACGTTAGCTGCAGCTGTGGCCACCGCATCTGCCAGGACAGATGAAGAAGCCATAATTACAGCTGCGTCAGCGCGGCCAAAGCTCAAAGAATGGCCGACAGTACCGGAGGAAGTGCAAATACCTAATGGGCAGAGTTCCGGTGTAATTTTTAGCGCCAGGCGGTTAGTAAAGAGGGAGGAGTTGCCTGCTAAAATACCGATGTGGCGGGTGCGGTTACTGTTTAGATAGATATCTCCCCCGTTTTCGACAATGATTTCTGCAGCCGGACCTACAAGATCTTGCGCTACATATTGGGCTATAGCTCCGGCCACTGCAGCCATAGGCCCAACTCCTGCCAGTTTGGCCGCGGCTGCCATTTCTTGCGCTATAGCTGGCGCTCCTGGCAGTGTGTTACAAGGGGACAGCGTATGGGCAAAAAACGGGTGTTCTTCGATGTACATTTCCAGTTGCCGTCGGTATGCTTGTAATATAGCTTTAGCCCGGTTTATTATTCCCGGGGAAAAGCATTCCCGGGAAATGCCGATATCCAGGTCGCTGTCCTTATAGGTAACCTGGAAATGTATCAGATCCTTTTGGGCAAAAAGATATCGGTAAGTGCGTTCTTGATAGGTCAACCTTAAAAATGGACCTCCATGGCCTTATAAGGGCAAGCTTTAACACACATCAAGCAGACTACACATTTTTCATCATCAAAGTTAACTGTCATTGCAGGTCGTTCCATGTATAAAGCTCCGGCAGGGCAGAGATTAGTGCAGGCTCCACAATGAGTACATAATGCTTCATTGTGCTGGACTTGCTGGCTCAAGGGTTGAATAGTAATACCAAGGGAACGCATATATTCCAAACCTTTGGCATATTGCTCCGGTTCACCCTGAAGCTCCATCACCATCATCCCTTCTTTATGGGGGTTTATATGGGCTTTTAAAATATTAACAACCAGGTCATAGTTTTTTACCAGATGGTAAATTATCGGTTTGTCAGAGACAGCCGCTGTGAAACGCAGGACTATACGGTCAGGGGACATGCTTTCCCTTCCTTTCTTACTCTTGTTATCTATTTTTCTTGCAGGGTTTTTAGAGCCGGAGCTTCACCGATAGAAGGCAATAGCTCCACAGGCTTGCTCAGTAGAAAGCCTTCCTGCTGGATCCATCGTTTTAAAATCCTGGCAATTTGCTGTGCTCTGGAATAGCTTGCAACAGGTGCAGTAGGTATTTCCTTACCCTCTATCGTAATCGACCCGGACTTTAATTGAGCGTAGCTTACATAACCCAGAGGTTCGGGGTTGCCGGCGGGATAAGCAATGCCATAATCGATAACAGGAGCATAAAGCTCTTCGTCGCTAAGAGACGCCCAGTACATTACTTCCTCATTAAGCACAGGGATAGGAACGCCCAAACCTACAGTTAAAGAAGCACCATAGCCTAGTAGAGAAGCTCCAATTAACCATTCGGGACGCATTTGTTTAAGATCGCCGATAACCGCCAGAGTGCCGCCCTCCGGTAACTTGCCCCCATCAGGCAGCGTTGTCATGCTGGGACAGTGCTGCGTACCCTGCCAGGCTACGTAGCCAATACCTCCACCTAAGAAAATTTTGGTACCGATACCTATGGTCCGGAAATAAGGATCTTTCAGCAGAGGGCTGAGTTGGCCAGCAGTAGAATAATTGGCGTTAGCTAGATGGGGTTTTAAGACCCCCAGATAAGTATAGATAGTTTTGTCGGACAAATTTACAGCTACATTGTAGTTTTGATATGCGTTACGGGGGTTGAAAAGAACTGCCTGGTTGAGATCATCAATGGTGATAGTGGTATTGATTTCCCGGCGCGGGTAGCAATCTGTACCGTAAGAGGTCGCCCGCAAGCGAACAGGTTTTCGAGCAACCAGGTCATGGATGACATGCCCGCCACCGTAGCGAAATTCTCCCGGATGTACGCTGTTTAACGGGTCATTGTCAGGCACCTCAGCAGCACCGATAAAAGCATCAACAGCGGCAATACCGGCATAAGCAGCGACATCGTTCAACCATACTTTATGCATCCGCATCCGCGGTTTAGTATGACCAAAATTAAAGTAGGCCCCTGAAGAACACATAATCCCGAAAGTGCCCGTTGTGACTACGTCTACTTCGGCAGCAGCCCGGCGGACACCTTTTTCTTTTACCAGAGGTATAACTTCTTCTGCGGTCATTACGACAACCTTGCCGCTTTTAATTTTAGCGTTAATTTCATCAATTGATTTCTCAACTGCCAATTCTATTACCTCCTCGCCCGTAGATAGTTCGTTATAAACAGCAAAAACCCCTTCCCATGAGTAATAAGAAGAGGTTTATAGCCATCATCTTATCTCTCAGGAAAATCCTGCGGCAATTAGCACCTTCCGGTACAATACCGGGGTTGCCGGGTTTCATTGGGGCCCTCCCTCCACCTGCTCTAGATAAGAAACTATTAAATTTTTATTGTAATTGTATATTTATCACCCTAGATGCTAGTTGTCAAGTATTTTTGAAAATAGATTATCTCAGCTTTATTAGAACATAATGTTAGCCAGCGTGAACTCAGGGTATTATTTTATAGCTTACGGCAGCAATAAAACCTCCATCAAGGCGTCCTTCCCGGGCTGCCCTAGCTTCGATTTCCAGCGCCTCCTCGACCCGGGTACCGTCAAAGTCAGGACCGAAGAAAAGCACTGCTTTCCCCTTAACTCCTTCTCCCGGAATGGCGGCCAGTAGTTCGGGCAAAGCATAAAAGCGAGCATGATTAAAAAGGCTGGTTGCATCCCTGGCAGCCTTGTCTTCATAGTAACGGCTCCAGAGGCTGTTGCCACCTATGAG
>JAAYGJ010000216.1 GCA_012727745.1 Clostridia bacterium
GAATATCGGGTACTACCAGCACCCCTTTTTCTTTGAGAATTTGATCGGCTGCCGGCGAAGTGGGACCATTAGCAGCTTCTACAACTAGACGCGCTTTAATATCAGAAGCATTTTCGGCAATTATTTGGTTCTCCAAAGCTGCCGGTATCAAAATCTCACATTCGGTAGCAAATAATTCTTTATTACCAATGGGCGTAGCCCCTGGAAAGCCTTGTACGCTACCTTTTTGGACAACGTACTCTGTTAACTGGGACATATCCAACCCCGCAGGGTTATATATCCCGCCATATATATCAACAACTGCTATTACCCTGCAGCCCATCTGCTGTAAAATGCAAGCAAGATGGGACCCTACATTGCCAAAACCCTGTACCGCTACCCGGGCACCTTCAAGGGGAAGCCCTATTTGACGGGCTGCTTCCCGGGCAATAACAGCTACACCCCTGCCCGTAGCTTCCGTACGGCCATAAGAACCGCCAAGTATTATGGGTTTGCCGGTGATACAACCGGGGCTATTGCCCCCTTTGAGACTTTCAAATTCATCCAGCATCCAGCCCATTATACGGGCACTAGTATTAACATCGGGAGCAGGTATGTCGTTTTCAGGCCCTAAAACCTTATACAGGCTGCGTATAAAGCGCCGTGATACCTGTTCCAGCTCATTACTGCTAAGCTCATTAGGATCGCAAACTACTCCCCCTTTGCTACCCCCAAAAGGTAAGCCAAGGATGGCGCACTTTAAGGTCATCCATATGGAAAGAGCTTTCACTTCATCAGCATTCACTTCGGGATGAAATCTCATTCCACCTTTAAAAGGTCCTAACGCATTATTATGCTGGGAGCGGTATCCTTTAAATACCCTGGTGCTACCATCATCCATTTTTACTGGAAAAGAAACTTCAACAAATCGCATCGGCTCTTTTAAAATATCTGCTACCGCCGGTTTAAGATTTAAAGCTTGCGCTGTTTTACTTAGCTGTTGTTGGACAATTGTCAAAGGATTGAGAGTGGTATCCGTCGACACCATGATTTTTCCCCCTAAAACTTCCCATATTTCCTGACTTCTTAGCGTCTCCCATTTATTTACGCCAAGTTGCTGGGTTGTGAAACGATTTTTCATTGCACATGTCCAATTTTACTAGGCCAAAAGTGAGATGTCAACGAATAATTTTACATTGCGAAAGATTATTCTGCATATAGGCAGCCCCATCTTTTAAACAAATTCTAACCCTGGTACCCAAGCCTGCGCGACATCCGGCTGGCTATTTCCAGTACAATATCCACTAGTACGTTATTTAAATAATAATTGGTAACCCTGGTATGGGGACCGGATAAACTGATGGTAGCAACCATTTTGCCTTCATGATTATAGACCGGTGCGGCTATGCAACGCACACCTTCATCTCGCTCTCCCAGGTCGATAGCATAACCCTGCCGTCGGATACGCTGTAATTCTTTCTTTAAAACATCCACATCATTAATTGTTTCGTTGGTATACTGTTCCAATTGTACTCCTGCCAAAAGTTTTTCCAATTCTTCATCGGTTAAAGAACTGAGCAGCATTTTGCCCGAAGCGGTAGCGTGAGCCGGCCCGCGGCTACCTGGCCTTGCAAACATCTTTACTATAACCATATTGCTAGATTCGACCTGGTCAAGATATACTACCTCCCGCCCATCAAGGATAGCAAGATTGGCTGTTTCATTGCAGCGCTGCACCATTTCTTCCAGGAAAGGGCGCCCGATAAGCTGAATGTCTTTGGTGTAGAGGGCCGCTTTACCCATAGCAAAAAGCTTTAAGCCCAGTTTGTAATGGCTTGAATCTTCTTCCTGTTCAACATACCCTTTGCTCATAAGGGTGCTCAACAGCCGGTGAACTGTGCTGATATTCAGCTGTACTCTGTCCGCCAGTTCTGAAATAGCCATTGGCTCACCCGCCTCTGCCAGGGCGTCCATTATTGCCAGTGCCCTTTCAACCGCTTGAACAGTTCTGTTTTCTTCCCCATTTTTTCTTTCCCTGGCCATACTACCTTTCTCCTTATCATATATCATATAAATTAACTATCTCAGTTAAATATTCTCTAACAAGCTCCATTCTCCTTGCTAGAAAATAAAAAACCGGCGCCACTGCCGGCGCCGGTTAGTTATCCGGGCATTATAGCAGCCCGTTAAATCGCTGTTTTAGTTGAAGTAATAACCTGCAGCAACTGCAGGCGGGCTTCCTCCAACGTCAGAGGTATATCTAACGGCAACCCTTCCCGGGCCAGGGCAGAAAATAACTCTACCAGCAACGGCGGTTCAAGGTTAGCTTGGCGCAAAACTTCGGGATGGGCAAAAACCTCCCGGGGGTTGCCGTGCAAAAGGATCATGCCCTTGCTGATAATATAAACTGAATCAGCAATATACGGCACCAGGTTAATATCATGGCTGGTCATCACTATGGTAGTACCATATTCCCGGTTAAATTTCCCCAGCAGTCCTATTATCTCCTTTTTAGCCGCAGGATCAAGGCCGTCAAAAGGTTCATCCATAATCAGCAGTTCAGGGCGCATTACCATCGCCCCAGCCAATGCTACCTTCTTTTTTTCACCCCCGCTGAGGTAATGGGGTATTTTATCCTTAAGGTGAAAAATACCCATTTCCTGCAGTATAGCGGCCACCATTTCTTCTATTTGAGAAGCTTTGAAGCCGTAGTTGCGAAGGGCAAAAGCTACATCATCCCAGACAGTCGGGCCGATAATCTGCTCGTCAACATTTTGAAATACTACACCTACCCGGCGGCGTAAAGTGTTAAAAGCTTTAACCGGATCAGCACCTAGCACCCGTACTTCCCCCTCGACCGGGCGCAGCAACCCCGTCAGATGGGCCAGCAGGGTAGTTTTGCCAGAGCCGTTAGGGCCTAAAACCATCACTTTCTCCCCAGGATATACCACAAAATCGAGACCACACAGTTTCACTTCCGTTTTATCCGGGTAAATATGTCGCAAACACTTAACCCTAACGGTTTCATTCATACCAACACCGCCCCAAACAGTACAACTAAAGCACCCAGTACGGGACCCAAATCATACCAGGTAGGCCGGTACCATTTGCCGGCAAATATTATCCCTGGCCGGTATCCCCGTAGAACCAGTACCCTGTGCATGCGCTCGCTGGCTTCCAGGGAATGAATCAACAGGACCCCCAAGGCTCCAGCGGCGCTGCGCAGATTAAGCATAATTTTCAGCGGGGCATAACCGCCTTTAAGCCTTAAGGCGGTCATAAAACTGCCCAACTGACCTAAAAGCGTAAAAAAAGAACGGTAAGTTAGCAAAAGAGCATCCGCAATTAGTGGGGGTAATAACAAACGCAAACAGCCAAAAATAGCCGGGATACAAGTAGTAGTAATTAACAATATTAATGCAGTAGCGGCTGTTAAAGATTTAACGAGCACTAGAGCTGCTCCAACCCAGGACGTGCCGAGCCGGCTGAAGGCAAAAATACTAGCAAACAAAGCGGGATATAACAGCAGGTGACAAAAGGATCGCAGGGGAACACCTGCTAGCACTAATAAGGCTAAAGTTAAGGCCAGGGTAAATAGCAGCAGCGGTAGTTCCCGGCTTATCACTACCACGCAAATTATTACCAGCGTAAAAAATAGTTTCGATAATGCGGAAGCTTTATGCCAGAGACTATTTCCCTGGAAGGCCAGGTAATCAATATCGGCCAGATGCAATTTTTTCTCACTCCCCCTTCTCAGTTTGCCTATCTTGGCAGGCAATCAGGTCGGGCCTTACCTTAAGGATAAAGCTTGTTAGTAAAGTAACTGCTATCGCCTCTAGAACTATGCCCACCATGCCGATAGGCACAACCAGCATTACAAACCGGTTTAATGAAGTATGCTGGCTATGTCGTCCTTCCGCTTCAGATTCTTGAACATCTCCTTCTATTTGCGGCGCCATAGTCGCGGCTGTTTGCGTTTCTGCTTCCTGGCCATGTTGGTGTTCCTGGAGCAACCAAAGAAGATCTATCTGGGTTAGACCAACTATGCCAATCATCAATGCCAGGGAAGCCGTTAGGGCCACTACAGTAGCCGTAGCTGTTGCCAGCTCCAGGCGTACCCTCTGGCGCAAGGCAGCAAATAAATAGTACCCCAGCAATGCTTCGCTGCTTAGCACCAGCACATTGAGGCCCATTACAGTTATCCCACCGTGGCCTACTAAAGCCAGCAGCAAGTTTACTACAAAAACTGCAATTACCCCGAGCCACGGCCCCAGTAGGATTGCAGCCAGTACAGTAAGGTTTAAATGGGTTGGTATAAACCCCAGGGGGATATTCATGGCCAGCAACATAAAAGCACTTAAGACACCCAGACGGGGTATTTTGCTGGCTACTTCTTCTCTGCTAACCTGCCTGACGGCCAGGGTTAAAAGGGCGGCCATACCGAGATACCCACAAATAAACCAGACAGGCGCAATTACCCCGTCAGGAATATGCAAATGACTCATCACTAGATTCCCCCTGTATCATCCTCCATTAAATACTTACACTCAGCACAGTAACCGAAAACTTTAAACCGATGTCCAATTACCCGGAATCGGTGTTCTGTAACCGGTTCTGTCACATAATCAAGAGGGCAAATGTTAAGCTCCACCACCCGGCCGCATTTCAGGCACAAAAGATGATGGTGATGCTCAGCCCGGGCCTCAAACCGAGCCCGCCCGTCACCGAAATCAACTCTGCCAATAACCCCTAACTCGGCCATCAAATTGAGGTTGCGATAGACCGTAACCAGATTCACCGCCGGACATTGAGATTGGACCTGCTGGTGAACTTCTTCAGCAGTAAGGTGCTGCCCGTTTCCGGTTAAAACGTTTAAAATTGCTTTGCGCTGTCGGGTCAGCTTATAGCCCCTAGCAGCAAGGAGTCGCCCGGGGTCCTTATTATCAGCCACCCTATCACCGCCTTAGATGCAAACTACTTGCATCCATATTCTAGTACTGGCGGTTTAGACTTTCAAGCCTAAATGCAAAAAACTTGCATTTATAAAATATATGTCCGGGCAGAGAAACTTAGACTAATAAAAAAACCCGGCACTTTAATAGTTACCGGGGGCAGATTATTAAGAGAAATGCTCTTAATCATTTTCAACTTCATCCCATGATAGAGCTGTTACCGGGGTGGTATCTCCTTTACGC
>JAAYGJ010000217.1 GCA_012727745.1 Clostridia bacterium
ATCCATGACCCGCCGGTACTGCTGCTGGATGAGCCGGCCAGCGGGTCCAGGCCGCTGGCCGGCTCATCCAGCAGCAGTACCGGCGGGTCATGGATCAAAGCCCGGGCCAGGCACAGGCGCTGCTGCATGCCCCGGGAAAGTGTATCAACAAAAGCGTCCGCCTTGTGACTTAAGTCAAGCAGCTCCAGCAAACCATCGCGCAAGTTACGAGCTGTTGCGCCCCGGATACCGTAGGCGGCGGCATAAAACTCCAGGTATTCCCCTACCCTTAAATCATCATAGACACCGAAAAAATCGGGCATATAGCCGATCAAATCCCGTACCTGCCGCGGCTGGCGCCGGAGGTCATAGCCGCCAATAGTAACGCTGCCGCTGTCGGGCAGGAGCAGGCCAGCCAGAATGCGTAAGGTGGTAGTCTTCCCAGCCCCATTCTGGCCGATAAACCCGTATACAGCCCCTTCTGGGACTGCCATATCCAGGCCGTCAAGGGCTCTAACGCGGCCGTAGTTCTTGGTGAGCTTACTGGTAACAATCATCGGCTCTCCTCCACTCAGATCGGACCTTACACCAAGCCGCCAGGCTGTTTTTCACCGCTTCTCTCATTCCCTCACACCCTGGTAGGCTACTGCAGGGGGCAGGAAATAAAAGGGCTTGCCCCCGGTGGCCTGGCTGTCATTGATGCGCAGGCGCACCTCGCCGTCAGGGGCAGCATAGCTGCCCGGCAGGCGGAAACTGTTGGCGCCGGACAATTCTTCCCAGCGCCCGGCCGTCGGATTATAAATCTCCAGGGCCCCGGCAGCCACCGGCGCCGCCTGCTGGGCCGGAGGCCCTACGCCCCTTGCAAGCCCCCCTGCCAGTTGCTGGGCCGGGAAGAAAGGCAAATTAACGGTTATTTCCTGCAGCTTCGCTTCCGGCGGCAGCAAGGGCCGGAAGGCATAGATCAGATAACCATCGTCAATACTGATGGCGTTACCGTGTCCAGAAGAGCTGCGCATATCCCCGTCCACCAGTTGCGGCTGTATCAGGCCCGCTGGCAGGGTAAAAGTCCCGGCAGGTATGTTCAATACCGGCCGCAGGTGCCACATGGTCAGATAATATTTGCGGCCTTTAGTAACCTCCAGTTCCAGGTCTGCCATCGGCGCTTCACTGAAAGCCACCAGGGTTAAAGGTACACTATTATTAAGGCCCCAGAAATCGTTGTTAAGAAAGCGGTTCAGCAGGTTGGCCCGGCGCCGTTCGTCCACCGTCAGGTTCCGGGAAGGGCGCAACGGCTCCGACCACGCCGGTAAAGCAACAGCTTTACTTGACAGGGCAGCTGAACTTACCGCTGCCGGGGCCGCAGCCCCGCTGCCGCCAGATGTATTCGCCGGCGCCGGGGGTACAAAAAGCTGCCAGTCCATAATCCCGCTCATACTGGAATAGCCCCTCGGGTCAAAGCTAGTAGCCGGCGGCGTTATCTCCAGGCAAACCGGCACTTCTTCCCCCGGCGCCAGGCTAGGAATCACCTGGAAATCGGTCCCGGCAATGAGAGCTACATGATCCAGAGTAAATTCGGTGCCATTATATATTTTTCCTAACAAGGTCCCTCCCAGGGCCCGGTCCTGCACCGTGACTTCAGCCGTCAAACCCTGATAATTGTCGCCTGTCTCCAGGCGGAAGCCCAGGCTGCGCATACCCCACTGGGACAAATAATTAAAATCTACCGTTAAATCATTGCCATAAACAATAGTATAGGGAGGAGGGCCGTCTTCTTCTCCCAGGTCCCAGCTACCACCGATGTCGCTCACTTGTACCGGTACTTCCGGATCAGCCAGCCGCGCCTGAAAATTAGCAGCCGTAGGAGCATAATAGCCGACAGCCGTCAGCATATTGCCCCGTTCCTGGCCCGTCTGAGTTACCACCCGGACCGCATTGATTAACACATTGCCGCCACTGCCGAGCATGTATACATAAACACCGGCGGCAAACAACATCCCCAGCAGGGGTACTGCCAGCCAGGCATATTCCGGTCGCTGCCGGCGGCGCAGCCACAAATAAATAACCGGCCCGGCCAGGAAAGTAAATACTAACAAATATAAGGCCGCCACCCGCGCCGGGGGAAAAGTAGCTGCCGGCAAATAGCGGGTATAGCTTAGCAAGTCAGCGGCCCGGTTGAAAGGTATTCCCGGTCTGGCCATACCATATTTCATTTGTATTTCCGCCTCAGCCGGGGGCTGCAATAATTTTAACCACAGGGCAGGCCCCAGGTTACCGCTCCGCCAGGGCTCCAGCAAAGGATCAAAGGCCAGCACCCGCAACAGCCCGGCACCCGGCTTGGCCTCCAGGCCCAGGCTGAGAGCATCCCCCAGGGGGGTTGCCCGGCTGCTTTGTAATTCAGCCACAGTTGCCGCCTGCCCGGCAACGCTACCAAGCTCCAGCCAGCGGGCTGCCTCCTGCCAGTCCTCACAGGTATAAGTGCCGCTAACACTAATTTCCTGCATTTCCGGCGCTAAAATCGCCAGGGACTGCTGGATGCCGGCACCGCCGCCCAAAATTAGCTGACCCCCCTGCTTTACCCAATCAGCCAGGGCCTGGCGCTGGGAAGGAGTCAGAGTACTGCCATCAAAGCCAGTCACCACTATAGTACTAAAAGCCTCCAGGTGCTCGGCTGCTTGAGGCAACAGTTCTGTCTTCAGGGGCAGTATTAAAGGCGCCCGCGGCACCCCGTCGGAAGACGTCAGCCGCACTCTTTCGAGAGCCGGCGGTACCTGCCCCAGCACACCAATTGCTCCTAGCGACAGGTTGCTAGTTGCCGGCTCGGGCAATTTCTCCTCGACGCTAGCCAGGACTTGCTCGCCATCCCGGAAGCGAAAGGTTATTTTTTCAGGAGCACGGAGGGGAAACCACAGGGTTAGCTCCTTGCTGCTGCCCGCCGGCAACACCATCTGTTCGCCGTAGGCTGCAGCCGGGGTATAGAGGGGCGGCCTTAACGGCGGAGTTCCCGGCGGAGAATTAGCCGGCGGCGGAAAAGTATGCTTATAATAGGTCACAACTTCAACAACGCCTTCCAGGTCTTCCGCTCCTGGATTATGTAAATTGACTACAGCCGGCAGCATCTGCCCTGGTACCCCTTGCCCCTCCCAGCCGACCTCAGCCTTAATTTCCACTTCAGCCGGAGCGGCCGCAGCCTGAATAACAGCAGCTGCCAGACTAAACAAACATATTAAAAAAAGGCGGGCAACTAAGATAACAGCCTGCCTGCCAATTCGATTGAGCGCGTCATTCACTTCCCCAAAGCCCCCTGCAAACTTTAATTCCCCGTATTTTTCCTAACAATCCTGTTTGCCTTAATCGTTTTAATAATAGACGCAAATAAAAGGTAAAAAGTTCCCTCTTAAGAAATTTTTTATATATTAATTGTGTTAGCTTCGATATTATACGGGCTTCAAGTAATTATTTCATAGACCAGCGGCTGAGGCTGGGGTGGGGTTTCTGCCAGGGTATAGGCAGCCAGGAATTTCTCCCGGGCCATTGCTAGGCGGGCCGGGTCATTGCCGTGGAGAATTGCCAGGGGCTCCCCTGCCTCAAGATAATCGCCGCGGCGCTTCTTTAATTCTATGCCTACCGCCAGATCAATGGGGCTATCTTTACTGAGCCGCCCGGCTCCTAGCAGCATCGCCGCTTCCCCTACCTGGCGCGCCTGCACTTTACTTATATAGCCGCTGCCGGGGGCAGTGACAAGCAGTTTTTGTTCAGCCTGCGGCAGCAGGTCAGGATTATCAACTACTGCCGCCTCGCCGCCCTGGGCACTGATAAACTCCTTCAGTTTAAGCAAACCTTGCCCCTTGGCCAGCAATTCTTCCAGCTGCCGGCGCCCCTCAGTTGCATCGGCCGCTGCCCCGGCCAGGTACAGCATCTGGCTGCCCAAGGTCAGACAAAGCTCCAGCAGGGCTTCCGACCCCTGACCGGCCAGTACGGCAATAGCTTCCCTGACCTCCAGGGCATTACCCACTTTCATCCCCAGGGGTTCATCCATATTGGTGATAACGGCAACAGTCTGCCTTCCCATCTCCTTGCCGATGGCTACCATGGTCCGGGCCAGTTCCCGGGCTCTCTCCAGTTCAGACATAAAAGCACCGCTGCCGACCTTGACATCCAGGACTATGGCCCCGGCCCCGGCAGCAATTTTTTAGCTCATCACACTGCTGGCAATCAAAGGAATGCTCTCCACTGTGGCTGTAACATCCCGCAAAGCATATAATTTGCCATCGGCAGGCACCAGATTGCCGGTCTGAGCGGTGATAGCCAGGCCGATGTCCTGCACCTGCCTCAGCAGTTCCTGCCGTGACAACTGCACCCGGAAGCCGGGAATGGACTCCAGTTTGTCTATGGTGCCGCCCGTATGACCCAGACCCCGGCCGGCCATTTTGACCACCGGGACCCCGGCAGCAGCCACCAGGGGGGCCAGCACCAGGGTAGTAGTATCGGCCACGCCGCCGGTGCTGTGTTTATCCACCTTTACCCCGGGGATGGGGCTCAAATCGATCTGTTCCCCTGAAGCTACCATCGCCCGGGTAAGTGCTGTTGTCTCTTCCCGGTTCAGGCCCCGGAAATAGATAGCCATCAGCAGGGCAGCCATCTGGTAATCGGGTATGTCGCCGGCAGTATAGCCCCGAATCAACGCTTCAATTTCATTTGCCGTCAAAGGTAAACCTTCCCGCTTGCGGTAAATTAAATCGGCCACCTGCACCTAAAACACCCCATTAAGCTGAAAATCCCAGCTTAATTATTGCTTAAACAAGCCAGCCAGAGCTATTGTTCCCAACCAAGCTGGAAGGCTTTCTGATTAACTTCCAGGAAGCGCTGCGGCACCGAAGCCGCCAGGGCTGCCTCCCAGGACTCCCTGTCAAAAGGCAGCTGTTTGGCTAAAGCCCCCAGCAGAACAATGTTGGCGGTCTTAACATTACCCGCCTGTCGGGCCAGGCTGACGGCATCTATTACCAGCATCCTTTTCACCAGTTCCTCCATTTCCGCCAGCAGGTTCGCCGGGTAAGCGGCAGCTCCGGTCAAGACCGGCAGCGGCGGTAGCTCCTGGTCATTTACAATCAGCATACCGTCTGCCTTGAGGTAAGGTAGCCAGCGCCTAGCTTCCAGTTTTTCAAATGCCACCAGATAATCAGCGGTGCCGGGGGTCATCACCGGAGCGTAAACCCGGGGGCCAAAACGCAGCTGAGTCACTACGCTGCCGCCCCGCTGGGCCATGCCGTGGATGTCTGATACCTTTACCTCAACCCCGGCCGCTACTGCTGTCCGGGCCAGGACTCGACCGGCCAGAATGGTCCCCTGGCCGCCAACGCCCACCAGCAAAACATTAGTAACCTTATTACTCATTTTGCCTCACCTGCTTTCACAATGGCTTGCGCCGGGCAGACCTGAGCGCAGAGGGTACAACCGTTACACTGGAGGGGATCGATTACCGCCTGCTCACCGTTAAAAGACAGGGCCGGGCAACCCAGCTCCAGGCACTCCTCACAACCCAGGCAGCTTAACTCGTCCACAGCACAGCTTGTCTTAACTCCTTTCTCCAGGAGGGCGCAGGGACGCCGGGCAATAATTACCGAAGGGCCGGCGGCTGTCGTTTCCTCTTTAACAGCCTTTTCGACTGCCTCCAGATCATAACTGTCTACTAGCTGCACCCGCTCAACACCAAGGGCGCGGACAATTTGCTCCAGGTCTGCTTTGGGGGCAGGTTTCATGGCAACGGTAAAGCCGGTGCCGGGATGTTGCTGGTGTCCGGTCATGGCCGTAGTACCGTTGTCGAGAATAATTAAAGTGCCATTGCCGCCGTTATAGACCATGTCCAGCAGGCCGGTCATGCCGGAATGCAAAAAGGTAGAATCGCCGATAACCGCTACTACCTGGCGGGAAAAATCGGCTCCGCGGGCCTTTTCCAGGCCCATGGCCACGCCCAAGCTGGCACCCATGCAGATGCAGGTATCCATCGCCTTTAACGGCGCTGTCGCCCCCAGAGTATAACAGCCAATATCACCGGCTACTACCAGTTGTAATTTTTTTAAAGTGTAAAATATACCGCGGTGGGGACAGCCGGGACACATCAGCGGTGGCCTGGCAGGTAGCTCACTGGCTTCAGTTGCCGCTGCATCCTGTTTTTCATCCCCGGCTGCGGGGGCCAGCTGCGGCTCTACGGCAGCCACCTGTTTTCCCACAGTCCGGGCAACAATAGCAGGATTCAGTTCATCCACCCTGGGCAGCAGTTCTTTGCCGGTAACTTTGAGGCCCCGGGCGCGGATTTGCTCCTCCAGAAAAGGCTCTAATTCTTCAACTACATAGCAGATATCTACCGCTGCGATAAATTCTTTGAGCAGCTTGTCCGGCAGGGGATAAGTCAAGCCTAATTTCAGGACTGAAACCCCGGGCAAAGCTTCTTTGACATACTGGTAGGCTACTCCGGCAGTGATGACTCCCACCCGCCGGTCAGCCCATTCGATCCGGTTCAGAGAAGTAGTTTCAGCAAAAGCCTCCAGCCGCCGGCGCCGCTCTTCCACTACATAATGGCGGGCTTTGCCGTAAACCGGCAGCATTACATACTTGGACGGATCCTTAACATAATCGCGGAGCGGCAGCTCCCGGCGCTCGCCCAGCTCCACCAGGCTGTAAGCGTGAGCGATACGGGTAGTCAAACGCAGCAGCACCGGAGTATCATATTCTTCGCTGAGCTTAAAAGCTAAGGCTGTCATATCTTTGACTTCCTGGCTGTCTGCCGGTTCCAGGCACGGGATCTGAGCCATGCGGGCATAAAAACGGTTGTCCTGTTCATTCTGAGAACTAAAGAGTCCCGGGTCGTCAGCCGAAACCAGCACCAGGCCGGCATTAACCCCGGTATAGGCCAGGGTCATAAAGGGATCGGCAGCCACATTGAGGCCAACATGCTTCATAGCTGCTAAAGACCTGGCCCCGCCTATAGCCGCGCCAATGGCTACCTCCAGGGCGACTTTTTCGTTGGGAGCCCATTCTGCATATACTTCGGGGTAACCGGCCAGAGCCTCAATTATCTCGGTGCTGGGCGTCCCCGGGTATGCCGTCGCCACCCGCAGTCCTGCCTCCCAGGCGCCACGGGCCAGGGCATGGTTACCAATTAAAAGTTCTTTCACAATTTCACCTCTCCCACAAAACTTCCTCAAGCCGGACGCAACCGGCCACTAACCTATTGTAACTTAACCTGGCCCTGATGTCACTAGAAGCCATTGACTCGGTTTAACCTTGCCAATGGCTTCTAAAACCGGATGTTTATTGCATCGCTCACCTTTATTTCCTATATCCCAGATCTTCAGTTGCCAGTTCTTTAGTTACCACCTGACTCAAGTCAGCGGAGCCAAAAACTTTCAGCAAATGTTCCCGGGAAAAAGCCGGGGTCAACAAACTTACTAAGGGCACTACTCCCAGAGGAATAATCATCGCCAGCGAGCCGATTGTGGGGATAAGATTTCCGTCAAGGTTATAGTAAAAAGACAAGCCTAAAGAGAGCAGCAGCCCGGTCAACATCCCCGCCCAGGCTCCGGCTTTGGTAGTACGGCGCCAGTATAAGCCGTACAGGTAGGGAGCCAGGAAAGCGCCGGCTACCGTCCCCCAGGAAAGGGACATTAGCACCAGAATGATCGTCGGTTTGAGAGCGATATATACGGACAGACCAATAAAGCAGACGCACAAAAAGCGCATTAGGGCCACAACTGTGCGGCGCGAGAGCCCGGGGGCTGAACCCTGCACCAGGTCAATAGCTACCGCCGAACTGGACACCAGCACCAGCGAGGCCAGAGTTGACATCGAAGCAGCCAGTACCAGTAATAACAGCAGCAGTCCCACCCAGGGCGGCAGGTACTGGCTGATGATCTGCGGCATAATTAAATCCGGGTTAGGGCTGCCGTTTAAAAGGGGCATCTGGTTATCAAAAAACAGCCGGCCAAAGGCACCGGTAAAATAGGCCCCGGTGGCTACAACTAAGGCGAAAATAGTTGACACTATAGTAGCCGGCCTGATAGAGCGCTCATCCTTAATGGCATAAAACTTCTGTACCATCTGGGGTAAGCCCCAGGGACCCAGGCTAGTCAAGACCACCAGCGACAACAAGCCCCACCAGTTGGGGCCTGCAGGCGATACCAACCGGGGATCAATCGCTGCCAGGCGGTTAATACCTGTAACCAGGCCGCCTACCGGCTCGGAAGCAAAAACATAATACAAAAGCACAAAGACGCCGCCGAGCATCAATAGCCCCTGAATAAAATCGGTCATTGTAACCGCAAAATAACCGCCCAGAACTAGATAGATGGCTGTCAATCCCGCCATAACAAGTAAAGCAGTAGTAAAGTTTATCTGAAAGACCTGCTCAAAGAGATAGCTTAAACCCATATAAACCGAAGCCGAGTAAGGGACCAGAAAAATAAATATTAGCAGTGCTCCTACCGTTCTAAAATACGGGCAATCATAGCGGGCAGCCAAAAACTCGGGCATAGTCATGGCATTGAGGCGCACCGTCATCTCCCTGGTTGGTCGCGCTAATACCTTCCAGGCCAGGTAAGTACCAATAAAAGCGTTGCCGATTATAATCCAGACGTCAGAGAGACCGAAACCCCAGCCTACCTTGCCGGCATAACCGATAAAAATGACTGCAGAAAAATAGGTGGTCCCGTAGGCAAAGGCCGACAGCCAGGGGCCGACACTGCGATTACCCAGGAAAAAACCACCTACATCTTTAGATTTCCGTAAGTTGTAAAAACCAATAGCAATAAGAATAGCAAAATAAAGACCCAAAATAAAAAACTTCATGCCTACCTTCCTCCCGTCCTACCGTTGAAGTTATTTTATAAAATAGATTATACCTCAATACCGCAATTCCTACCAGTCCCAAAATGCTGCTAATAACCGCAGGCAAACACCTGGCAGACATCTTTAATAACTGTAGCTCTATTTCTGCCCGTATTTTTCCTGGAAAATCCGGTATAGCTCCGCACAACTTTTATTGGGAATTAGAATTGGCTTCCCCGCCAGGGAAGCATAATAATATATTGCCGCAGCATCCTCCACAATAGCCGCCAGGCGCACCGCCTCGTCAAGTTCACTGCCGATGGTAACTACGCCATGATTTTGCAGCAGTACTGCCCGCCTGTCTCCCATTGCTTTTAAGGCAAGCTCTCCCAGTTCACTAGTACCAAATAGGGCAAAAGGAGCCAGCGGTACCGGGCCGCCTACCCCGGCAGCCAGTTCGGCAATAACCGGGGGAATCTCCCGCCCCAGAACCCCGATAACAGTCGCCATCAGGGAGTGGGTATGAACAATGGCCCCTATCTCAGACCTTTCCCGATAGATTAAGGCGTGCAGCGGCGTTTCAGTAGACGGCTTGCGTCGACCCCTGATAACTTCCCCGGAGAAATTGACCAGGACTAAATCTTCCGGGGTTAGCTTCCGGTAGTCCATACCGCTGGGTGTAATCCAAAAGCATTCTTTTTTGCCCGGTTCCTTAGCGCTAATATTGCCCCAGGTGGAATTGACCAGACGGCTCTCCAGCATCGCCCTGGCAGCCTCAATTATTTCTAGGCGGATATCACTCATACAACTATCCCCCTAAATTATTTGCCGGCCAGCAGCCGCCTGGCCCGCTCTAGGGCCTTACTTACGGCTGCCGGGGCAGGGCCGCCGGGAAGGTCGCGGCCGTTAACACAGGCTTCAATTGATAGATAATTACTTATGTCCTCCCCAAATAACGGTGAAAAGGACTGCCATTCCGCCAAAGTTAGATCTTTAAAAGAGCGGCCTTTTTGCAAGCAGTCCAGTACCAGCGCTCCGACTACCGCATGGGCTTCTCGAAAAGGCAAGCCTTTTCGTACCAGGTATTCAGCTACATCAGTAGCGTTAGCAAAGCCTCCCTCTGCTGCCTGCCGCATCCGTTCTGTTTTGAATTTTATTGTAGCCAGCATGGGGGTAAAAACCATTAAACAGCCTTTAACCGTATCCAGAGCATCAAAAAGGGCCTCTTTATCCTCCTGTAAATCCTTGTTATAAGCCAAAGGCAGACCTTTAAGCACCGTTAGCATACCCAGCAGGTGGCCGTATACCCGGCCTGTCTTTCCCCGTACCAGCTCCGCCACGTCGGGGTTTTTTTTCTGCGGCATCATGCTGGAACCGGTGCTGTAGGCATCATCCAGCTCAATAAAACCGAACTCTTCACTGGACCAGAGGATCAATTCTTCACAAAAACGGCTGAGATGCATCATCAACAGGGAAGCTGCTGCCAGAAATTCAACTACAAAGTCCCGGTCGCTGACCGCATCAAGAGAATTATAGCTAACTTCGCGGAAGCCCAGCTCCCTGGCCACCATTTCCCGGTCAATGGGCAGGGTAGTGCCGGCCAGGGCCCCGGCTCCCAGGGGCAGAACATTTAGCCGTTGTAAACAGTCGTGTAAACGCTGCCGGTCGCGATAAAACATTTCAAAGTAGGCCAGCAGGTGGTGGGCTAAGGTTACCGGCTGGGCTTTCTGCAGGTGAGTATAACCGGGCATGATGCTATGCAAATGCTTTTCCGCCAGCTCCACCAGAACCTTTTGCAGGGCAATCAGCAGCTCTTGCAGCCGAGGTATCTCCCTTTTTAAATACAAGCGTAAATCCAGTGCCACCTGGTCGTTACGGCTGCGGGCCGTATGTAGCTTTTTGCCGGCCTCGCCGATACGCTCGGTCAACAGCTTTTCGATGTTCATGTGAATATCTTCGGCAGCCAGGTCAAAACTGACCCGCCCTGCCTCAATATCAGCTTTAATGCTTTCAAGCCCCTTGATTATCTGGTCCCTTTCCGCCGCCGTGAGCAAACCTGTCGCTGCCAGCATGCGGGCATGGGCTATCGAGCCGGCTATATCCTCCCGGTAAAGCCACTGGTCAAAGCTGATGGAGGAATGGAAATCCTCCACCAGCCGGTCGGTGGTCCTGGTAAAACGTCCACCCCATAGTTTCATGACAAAAACCTCCACCTTTATTTCCGCAGGCCCGTCTTAGCTTCCATCAAGGCCCGCACTTTTAACGGCAAGCCAAAGAGGTTGATGAACCCGCCGGCATCCTTGTGATCATAATCGCCGCCGGCGCCAAAAGTTACCAGGTCTTCACTATAAATAGAATAGGGTGATTTGCTTCCCGCCGGGGTGCAGTTGCCTTTATATAGCTTTAAGCGCACCGTGCCGGTCACTGTTTCCTGGGTACTATCTACGAAAGCGTCCAGGGCTTTACGCAATGGCGAAAACCAATTACCGTCGTAGACCAGTTCCGCATATTTAGCAGCCACTAATTCCTTGAAATGCATGGTCATACGGTCCAGGGTCAGGTATTCCAGTTCCCGGTGGGCCATATAAAGAATGGTGCCTCCCGGGGTTTCATAAACGCCACGGGACTTCATCCCCACCAGGCGATTTTCCACTATATCGGCAATACCTACCCCGTTGGCCGCTCCCAGCTCGTTTAGCTTCTCCAGCAAGCTCACAGCGTCAAGTCTTTGCCCGTCTACTGCCACCGGGATGCCCTTTTCAAAGTCAATTGTTACGTAAGTAGCCTGGTCAGGAGCTTTTTCCGGCGGAGTAATTATCAGGTAGAGGTCATCCTGAGGCTCGTTCCACGGTTCTTCCAGGTCAGCCCCTTCGTGACTCAGGTGCCAGATATTGCGGTCCATACTGTAGGGGCGGTCTTTAGCTACCGGTACCGGAATGCCGCGGGCCTCCGCATAGTCAATAGCTTCTTCCCGGGAACGAATATCCCAGATGCGCCACGGAGCAATAACTTTTAGGTCGGGGTTTAAGGCCTTAATGCTCAGTTCAAAACGTACCTGGTCATTTCCCTTGCCAGTGGCTCCGTGGCAGACGGCTGTGGCCCCTTCCTGGGTCGCAATCTCCACCAGACACTTGGCGATAAGGGGGCGGGCAAAAGAAGTGCCCAGCAGGTATTTATGTTCGTAAACAGCACCGGCTTTAAGGGTCGGCCAGATATATTGTTCTACAAACTCCTGTTTTTTGTCGAGAATATAAACTTTGCTGGCCCCCGTTTTCAATGCTTTTTCCTCCACGGAGGCAAGTTCTTCCCCCTGGCCTACATCAACAGCAACAGCAATAACCTCATAACTGTAATTTTCTTTGAGCCAGGGTATTATTATTGAAGTATCCAATCCGCCAGAATAAGCAAGCACTACTTTTTCAGGCATCCTAACAAATCCCCCTTTATAAAATAGAATTCTAACAACGCTCTTTGAGACAAGTTCCCTTCAGACACCGCTTCTTGCCATTATATCGTGCCGAACTCGCCCCGGCTTCGGGTGCGACTACTAAATGAGGAATGAGTTACTTCCCATTTCACATTATCGCGGTCATGATCGCTTTATGGACATGCAAACGGTTTTCCGCTTCATCAAAAACGGCCGACTGGGGTCCGTCTATCACTTCATCAGTTATTTCCTCACCCCGGTGGGCAGGCAGGCAATGTAAGACCATAGCGTCCGGCCGGGCCAGTTTTAAAATCTCGCTGTTAATCTGAAACTCCCGAAAATCCTGGCGGCGTTTTTCAATCTCAGCTTCCTGGCCCATACTGGCCCAGACATCAGTATAAAGGACGTCCGCCCCTTCAACAGCCTCCTCAATATCATTGCTGACGGCTATCTGGCAGCCACTAACAGCAGCTATCCGCCGGGCTTCCTCCACCACCTGGGGCATCGGCTCGTAGCCCGAAGGACAGGCAATAGTCACGTTAAGGCCTACTTTAGCCCCGGCGTACATCAGGGAGTGGGCGACATTATTGCCATCGCCGATAAAGGTAAGGTTTAAGCCCTTAAGTTTTCCTTTCCATTCCCGAATGGTCATAATATCCGCCAGAGCCTGTGTAGGATGGAGTAAGTCCGTCAGCCCGTTAATAACCGGTATGGTCGCATGCCTGGCCAGTTCCAGCACATCCCGATGGGAAAAAGTGCGGATCATAATACCCTGCAGGTAGCGAGACAGAACCCGGGCTGTGTCAGCAATAGTTTCCCCTCGTCCTAACTGTAAATCATCATGGGTCAAGAAGATCGGCAGGCCCCCTAGCTGATAAATCCCTACTTCAAAGGATACCCTGGTGCGGGTAGAACGCTTGGCAAAAATCATGCCCAGGCTCTTACCGGCCAGCAGAGGATGGGGTTCCCCTTTCTTAAGCTTAGCTTTAAGCTCGTCAGCCAGGTCCAGGAGATAAAAAATTTCAGCAGTGCTAAAATCTTTGAGAGAGATAAAATCTCGGCCTTTAAGGTCTTTCGCCAGATCGTTCACTGCGTCTCAACTCCTTCTCCTATCTCAACTTTTTATAAAACCTGCCTGCCACAGCTGCAGCAGGCAAGCTGCAAAACATACTCCTATTATTTTACCAGAACTAGCTGTAATGATTCCCTTAAAATATCCAGAGCTATGTCAATTTGTTCCCGGCTGACTACCAAAGGTGGCAAGAAACGCAAAACATGACCGTGGACGGAGTTGATCAGCAGCCCCCGTTCCTGGCAGGCAGCCACTACTTCATCAGCAGGACCGTCTATTTCTACCCCCAGCAAAAAACCGCGGCCCCGCACTTCTTTCAACCGGGGAAATTCCCGGCTCAGCTGCACTAACCCCTGGTAAAAATACTGTCCCAGCTTTCTAGCATTTTCAATAAGGCCTTCGGAGAGCAACGCCTTTACGGCGGCTACGGCGGCTGCCGTAGCCAAAGGATTGCCACCGAAAGTAGAAGCATGATCACCGGGCCCAAAAGCACTGGCCACCTGCTCTTTGGCCAGCATAGCACCGATCGGCACTCCACCGGCCAGAGCCTTGGCCAGGGTCATAATGTCCGGTTCAACTCCATAATGCTGGTAAGCAAACAGGTAACCCGTACGACCGAGACCGCACTGGATTTCATCAAAAATAAGTAATAACCCCTTTTCATCGCAAAGGGACCGGACAGCCTGGAGGTAACCCTCATCTGCGGGAAATACCCCGCCTTCGCCCTGTACTGGTTCCAGCATGACTGCGCAGGTGCGTTCATCTACTGCAGCCTGCAAAGCAGGAAAATCATTAAAGGGTACATATTTAAAGCCAGGCATCAAGGGATGAAAGCCGCGATGAAATTTTTCCTGCCCGGTAGCAGTTAGGGTTGCCAGGGTACGGCCGTGAAATGAGCGGTACATGGTTATTATTTCGTATCTATCTGCGCCCCGCTGCTCCCGGGCGTACTTACGGGCCAGTTTAATAGCCGCTTCGTTGGCCTCTGCCCCACTGTTGCAAAAAAAGGCTTTGTCCAGGGCCGAATTTTCTACCAGCAAGCGGGCCAGCTCTACCTGCGGTTCAATCCAGTAAAGATTGGAACAGTGGATTAGGCGGGCTGCTTGCTCCTGGATAGCCGCTACTACCCGGGAATGGCAGTGCCCCAGGGCATTAACTGCCAGGCCGCCGACAAAATCCAGATATTCTTTGTTATCGGCGTCCCATACCCGGGCGCCCTCACCGCGAACCAGGGCTATGGGGTAACGCCCATAAGTGCGCATAACATATTTTTCTCCCCGGGCAGCAATACTTGTGTTATCCATTTGCAACACCTCCAAATAATAGATGGGAGATATGAAAGGTGGGAAGCTTGAGCCCCGCGTAAGCTCTCCTCCCATTTTAACCGAAAAGCTGGCCTCAGTCCGGCACGACCATAGTTCCTATACCCTTGTCTGTAAAGATTTCCAGTAAAATGGAATGGGGGATCCTGCCGTCAATAATATGGGTTTTCTTAACTCCTCCGGCCAGTGCCTGCATACAGCAGTTAACCTTGGGAATCATCCCGCCGGAAATAACTCCCTGCTGGATCAATTCCGGCACACGGCTTACCTCCAGGGCTGAAATCAAAGAGTCAGGGTTGCCCCGTTCACTCAAGATCCCCTCCACATCTGTAAGCAGCACCAGCTTATCGGCCTTAAGGGCCAGGGCCAGTTCGCCGGCCACCAGGTCAGCGTTAATATTATAGCTCTCTCCGTCCTTGCCCACCCCTATGGGCGCCACTACCGGTATGTAGCCTTCGGCTAATAGGGTTTCAATAATACCGGGATTGATTTTTTCCACCTGGCCGACAAAGCCCAGATCAAATTCCCGGCTTTCCCCGTTTTCTTCGACTCTGACGACCTGTTTAACAGCTTCAATCAGGTGGCCGTCTTTGCCGCACAGGCCAATAGCCTGGCCGCCAAAACGGTGAATGGTGGCTACAATTTCTTTATTTACTTTGCCTGCCAGGACCATTTCTACAATCTCCATGGTCTCGGCGTCAGTTACCCGCAGGCCCTGAACAAATTGATCTGTTTCCTTACCCAGGCGTTTAAGCATGCGATCAATTTCCGGGCCGCCGCCGTGGACAATTACCGGCCGCATCCCCACCAGGTGCATAAGGACAACATCCTGCATTACTGCCTCTTTTAATTCGCAGTTTACCATAGCATGGCCGCCATATTTGATTACCACCGTTCTGCCATAAAACTGACGGATATAGGGCAGGGCCTCAATCAGGATGCCCGTCTTTTCCAGGGGGGAAAGATCCATTTTTACTCATCCCTTCAATTTTCTTTGCAAATAATGATTATTTCCAGGCACTGGTTATGCCATTATACTTGTACGCCATTACCCGCCTAAAATTAGCCAATAGTATCTTATTTATTTGTAATAAGTTAACTTTATGAGCGATAGGAAGCGTTAATCTTTACGTAATCATAAGTTAGGTCGCAGCCCCAGGCAGTAGCTTCAGCATTGCCCTGATTTAAATTCACCTTGATTATTACTTCCTCCTCGCGCAGAATCGCCTTTGCTTTATCTTCATTGAAAGGCAGAGGCTGACCTGCTGCCGCCACTTGCTCGCAGCCAGCAACACTTTCCAGGTAAATAGCAACTCGTTCAGGGTCAATGGCAGCGCCGGAATAACCGGCAGCACAGAGAATCCGGCCCCAGTTGGCATCGCAGCCAAAGATTGCGCTTTTTACCAGGTTGGAACCGGCCACTGCCAGGGCTACCTGCCGGGCATCAATTTCCGTGGCTGCCCCCTGCACCAGGACAGTAAGCAGTTTGGTAGCCCCTTCGCCGTCCCGGGCAATCATCCGGGCCAGCTGCCGACAGACATGTTCCAGGGCTGCCTGAAAAAGGGCCTGTTCCTCAATAGTAAAGGGCTCGTTATCGGCAAGGCCGTTGGCCAGGACAACTACCATATCGTTAGTGCTGGTATCACCATCTACCGTCACCATATTAAATGTCCTGTCAACTACTGCTTTTAACATCCGCTCCAGTTCGTGCGCTTCTATAGCAGCATCAGTAGTCAAAAAACAGAGCATAGTGCCCATATTGGGGTGAATCATACCAGAACCTTTAGCTATTCCCCCAATAGTGACCAGCGTACCTCCCAGGGGCAGCTGGATGGCTATTTCTTTCAGAAAGGTATCGGTAGTCATAATTGCTGCTGCTGCTTCGCTGCTACCCTGTACCGTCAAATTTGAAGCCGCTTTTTTAATACCCTCTTTGATTTTATCCATGGGCAGGTTCACGCCGATAACCCCGGTAGAAGCCACCACCACCTGCCAGGGCTCACAGCCCACCGCCCGGGCTGTAACGGCTGCCATTTCTCTGGCATCCTGGTAGCCCTGCTCTCCTGTACAGGCATTGGCATTGCCGCTGTTGACAACAATCGCCCGGGCATGGCCGCTGTTAAGATTTTCCCTGGTAACTTTAAGAGGGGCCGCCTGGACCAGGTTCCTGGTGTAAACAGCTGCTGCTGCAGCTACTGTCTCGCTAACAATCAGGGCCAAATCTTTTTTTGCTTTCTTGAGACCGGCACAGACACCGGCTGCTGTAAAACCTTTAGGGGCTGTAACCCCTCCGGCAAGCTGCTGTATATTTTTAAGCA
Source organism: Clostridia bacterium (assembly GCA_012727745.1). Classification (GTDB taxonomy): domain Bacteria; phylum Bacillota; class DSM-521; order Neomoorellales; family Neomoorellaceae; genus JAAYGJ01. Next base: position 16,939 of record JAAYGJ010000217.1, read on the forward strand.
TAGTTCTTACCCTCCAAAAATCATTGATTAAAAACTGTTACGGGCAAATCCCGGGCATTGCCAGAGCAGTGGTTTCCGGGAAACCGCACATCAGGTTTAAATTCTGTACGGCCTGACCTGACGCGCCTTTAGTCAGGTTATCAATAACGCTGGCCACTATTACCCTGCCGGTGCGTTCATCTAGCGCAAGGTTCAGCTGGCAATTATTGCTGCCGTAAACCCAGCGGGTGCGGGGCCACTTACCGGGCGGTAAGAGCTGGACAAATGGCTCACCGGCATAAAAATCCAGGTAAAGTTGCCGCAGCTCAGCTTCAGTTAAGGGCCGCACCAGGGTAGCGTAGATGGTACTTAAAATGCCCCGGCTAATTGGCAGGAGATGGGGTGTAAAAGTAACCTTAACCTCAGTAGCTGCCAGCCGGCTCAATTCCTGTTCAATCTCCGGAGTATGGCGGTGAGTGGCCACCCCGTAAGGATTGAGGCTTTCATTGCACTCGACAAACAGGCTGGTAAGCTTAGCCTCACGGCCGGCACCGGAAACGCCTGATTTGGCATCGATAATGATACTGGCCGGGTCGACATAGCCTCCTTTTAACAGCGGCGCCAGACCCAGGATAGCACTCGTTGGGTAACAGCCCGGGTTAGCAACTACCTTTGCCCTGCGGATAGCCTCCCGGTTCAGTTCCGGCAGACCATAAACTGCACTGGCCGCTAGCTCCGGCGCCCCGTGTTTTACCTTATACCAACTTTCATATGTTTTTACTTCCCGGAAGCGCAGGTCTGCTCCCAGGTCAATAACCTTGACTCCCCGTTCCAGGGCCCGGGCTGCCAGCGGTGCGGCGTGGCCATGGGGCAGGGCAATAAAAACAACTTCTGCCCGCTCCAGAAGCTCCTCCGGAGGCAAATTTTCACAGATAAGTTCAGAATAACCGCTGAGGGCCGGGTAAACCTCGGCTATCTTTTCCCCGCCATAAGTACGGGAGGTAAGGGCAACCAGTTCTACCCGGGGGTGGAGGCTTAAAAGGCGCACAAGTTCAGCCCCGGTATAACCGGTAGCACCGATAATCCCTACTTTGATCATGAAAGAAACCTCCTTGATATAGTGTTATAATTATACATTAGTATTGCATAATAATGCAATAGGTATTTGTAATTTTCCTGTCTAACAACCATATCAACATTTGCATTTGACATTATTCTATTTCAGGCATAGGATTATTAATATATCCCGCAACTATTTGCTCTTCGGAAGTGAGTGTAATGCCTCTCTGGAAACGCAACCTTTTGGTAATGGTAATTGTGCAATTCACAGCTACCGGCGCTTTTCAGCTTGTTACCCCTTTTTTGCCCTTCTTTATTGTCGAACTGGGTATAACTGACCCCCAATCCTTGAAGATCTGGACCGGCATCCTCCCCAGTATCAATGCCCTTTTCGCCGGCTTACTAGCGCCTGTATGGGGCAATTTGTCTGACCGTTATGGTTGTAAACCGATGCTGATCCGTTCTGTGGCCAGCGTCGCTATTTTCTGTGCCCTGCCAGCCTTTGTCCTCAATGTGTATCAGCTCTTAGCCTGCCGTGTCTTTTTGGGTATATTTAGCGGTTTTTCTGCTGCCGCCCTGTCCCTGGCCGCCAGTATTACCCCGGAACACCGCCTGGGTTATGCCCTGGGCTGGCTGCAAACCGGACAGGTTCTGGGGCTGGTAATCGGACCTTTGCTCGGCGGCGCCCTGGCCGACATTTTCCCTTTCCGCACTGTTTTCTTGCTGGCCGGCCTGCTGGCTACTATTGGCACTGTTCTGGCTATAACCCTAATTCACGAAGAATTCCATCCGGACAACATTTCCCCCGCTGCTACTAAAAAACAAAAACGCCTGCATAGTTTGTTCTCCTGGCCCCTGGCCATTTATATTATGTTTGTAGTGATTTTCCTTTCCCAGTTTGCTACTCGCGGCGTGGAACCCTTTCTGCCCCTCTACGTTCGGGAACTGGCCGGCAGCAAGTCAGCCCTTAACACCATTACCGGGACAGTTATTGCCATCACCGGTCTGGGCATGATAATAGCAGCAACAGTGCTGGGCCGCTTTGCTCCTTTTTGGGGTTACAAGCACTGCCTCCTGGCCTGCCTGGCAGGTACAGCCCTGTTCTTCATTCCCCAGGCCCTTATCGGCCATGTTATCCCCTTAATAATCCTGCGTTTCTGCCAGGGACTGTTCCTAGGCGGGCTATTGCCGATGGCCAATTCCCTTGTCGGCTTACTCATAACCCCTGAAAAACGCGGTAGTGTTTACGGCCTTACCTCCAGCGCTTTCTTCCTGGGTAACTTCTCCGGGCCACTGGTCGGGGGATTGTGGACAGCCCTCTTTGGCCTGCGTTCCATTTTCTACGCTGCCAGCCTGCTGCTACTACTAAACCTCTTCTGGGTCTGGTGGAAGGTACAGGAGCCGCAAAAAACAATAGTAAAAGTCACTTTAAAATGAACCTGACAAGAAAAACCGCATGCTTTTTGCATACGGTTAACATGTAAGTTCAATATAGTTTAGAGCAAAAATTAAAAAAGAAAAGACAGCAAAACTATAGCGACCTGATCTCCAGGCAATCTTTCAAGATATAGCCAGTCTGGCCACTTTTCGTCTTTACCCGCCAGTAAGCCGCCTCCTGGGGATTTATCCAGGCCTGCAGCCCCTCATCTTCCAGGACAGCCACCAGTTCCCCGGCTGCCAGTTGCAAACTGTTAACATATTTATTGCCCTGGCGTTCTTTTAAATAGGCAGCCTTGCTAAGGGTACCTTCGGCCATAGCCATAGCCTGCCATTCAGGTTCCCAGCGGTAGGTCTGAGTCAGCGTACGGCTCTGGATCGTTGTCCGGGCAGCAGCTGCCGCCGGCGCTGACCAGTGAGTTTGCTGGCAGATAGTCCTAATAACCAGCCTGCCATCCTTGCTGCCAAAGTCTGCCTCAAGCTCTTCACTAATCCCCTGCCAGCCCTCACCTTTAAACAGCCATCTCCTGTTCCATTGCTGTTCATTAACACATACCTTGCGCCAGATTTCCTGCAAGGCGCCGTCCTGCCAGTTGTACAGGCTATAGAAGCTGCTCAAAAAATAAGCCCCAAAACGTTCATCCAGCAACTCACGGATTAAAATGGCATTATGGTCTTTTTCTAGCTCAACTATTCTTATCTCCTGCAGCGGCAGGGTGTTAAGCCAGGCCAGGAGAAGGGGTTGCTGCTGTTCGCCGCCGGCAAAGACACCTAACAAACCCCGGTCTTTGGAAAGGCTGACTCCGATAACCTTTTCCTCGCCGGCAGCCGGGGCTACATCTCCCTCTGCCTGCAGGTAATGGATACCCGTCCCCCGGCCGGAAGCGATTTCCTCTAAGATCTCCCTGTCCTCTAAACTGGCGTGTCCCATCACAGCCAGAGCATGGGCTTCATAAACATTTACCTCCATAGCTGCACTGCGCTGCCAGCAGACAATAACTGCCACTGCAAAAATCACCACAGCTCTGAGCCAGCGCCAGCGGTTGTCCATATCCATCCCTCCCCTCCCTAAATCTTTATGCCCCGGGGCGGCAGATATGTTCAACTTATATCTTTTTGCCTGACCTTTAATATGTGCCGTGTATCTGCCGGCCGTAAACTCTAAATCCCCATTTAGGCAATTTTGCCAAAATGGGGATTAGTCTGCGTTAACTAGCTAAAAGACTAGTTTTGCCGGCCTGAGGAAATAATAATTGCAACCAACCGAAAAGAGAGGGAATGGTGACCATGAGCCTGGCCAGTTGCAACTGCCAGTGCAGCTTTTTCTATGACCGTACCTGTGAACTGTCCACAGTCCTGGCAGACAAAGTGCCGCTTATCTGCCCTTACCGCCAATTACAACCGGCAAACCTTAGCCGGCCGGGCACAATAAGTCCCGGGTGGGAAAAATTACCCCACAGCTTTACTTCTACCAGACACGAACGTTTCTTATAAAACTATGGCGGAAATTACCTGCTACTATAACCCTCCAGAGCAAGAATTAGCCCCCCTTAACCGGGGTCTCACCTAATAATCGCCAGCTTACTGCCGCAGGCGCGACAGCTCTCCCCGTCAAGGCCAGACAGATTTACCTGGTAGCTTAAGCGCCTGATAACGGTCGCGCCACAGGCAGGACAAGAGGTGTTATTAACTTCGGGATCTGCCACATTACCCAGGTAAACATAATGTAAATGCTGTTGCGCTAGCTGGCGTGCCTGGTACATTGTTGCCAGCGGTGTAGGCGGTGCTTTAAGACGGTACTGGGGATAATAGCGGGAGAGGTGCAGGGGCGTATCCACACCCAATTCCCCGGCCACCCACTGTGCCAGTTCAGCTATCTCCTCCAGATCATCGTTTAAGCCTGTTACCAGCAATGTTGTTATTTCCACATGGGCACCGGCCTGCCTGGCCACTGCTGCTGTCCGCAAGACGGGCTGGTAACTGCCGCGGACAACTTTACGGTAGAATTCCTGATTGAAACCTTTAATATCTATGTTCCAAGCATCAATCCAGGGCAGAAGCTCGGCCAGCGGCTCCGGCTCAATAAACCCGTTGCTTACCATCACATTTTTAAGGCCAGCTTCTCTTGCCAGCTGTGCCGTATCCGCAACAAATTCAAACCACACCAGGGGTTCAGAGTAAGTATAGGCAATCCCCAGACTGTCGGATGCTTGCGCCTTTTGCACCAGTTGCTGCGGGCTAATTGCAACTGTATGCGCCTCCTGATGGGCAATTTGCCAGTTCTGGCAAAATTGGCAGCCAAAATTACAGCCAACTGTACCGGCCGAAAGGATAAGGCTGCCTGGGTAAAAATGATAGAGAGGCTTTTTTTCAATGGGGTCCAAGGCCAGGGAAGAACAGCGGCCGTAATTTTGGCTGTACAGCTTACCGGCCCGGTTTTGCCGCACCCGGCAAATGCCACGGTTCCCAGGTGCAACTATGCACTTATGGGGACACAAACGGCACTCAACCTTTTCCCCGATTAGCTTTACATAATGCCTAGCTTCAGTCATTGCAAAAAACACCCTGCATATTTAATAAAGTGGCAAAAGCCCGGTTATAATACCGGTCCGCCTTCCTGCTATAAAACCAACCCGGGTTAGCGATAACGGGTCACTTTAAAACGTTCCAGCCGGTAAGATTCGCGCGGATCTATGCCGGCCTTGCGGCAGGCTATATTTACCTGCTCCTCGACCGTATCCACTCCTTCCAGAGCAGGAAGCAGTAAGCCCCTGCGCCAGCCTTTGCTGACAATAACGCCATATACCTGGGGGTCGAGATCAGCCAGGGTAGCAGGTTCCGGTTTGCCCAGCACATCTACAGAATACTCCAGTTCCGGCAGCTCCTCAAGGGTCACCGAAGCAAAACGGGGGTCTTCCAGGCCGGCTGCCAGGGCGTTATGAATAATCTCTGCCGCCAGGTTCTCCCGGGTAGCTTCAATGGTGCCGATGCAGCCGCGCAATTGGCCCTGCTTCTTTAAAGAAACAAAAGCACCGGCCCTACCTTTTAACTCCGGCTCTATCTCTTCAGGCAGGGGTAATACTTTACCGGTCTGCAGGTAGTATTCCAGGCTCCGGCGAGCCAGGCGTACCGCAGCCGACTCCGCATTAGCTGCCAGCAGACTATCTTGCGCCCTTTCCTGGTCTGGTTGCAGGTGGGCTACCAGGTAGCCGACGCCAAAGGGGCCTTCGTAAGACAAAACCTCGCCTTTAAGTTTATAGCCTTCCAGGGCCCCCAGGGCCATAATAAAGGACCGCAGCCCGCATTCAGCGGCCTTTTCGGCCAGCTCCTCGGGTATGGCTAAAATACCAGGTATATCTAGATTAGCAAGTAGGTCTCGCAGCTTTAGATCAAAAACTTTCCCCTCAGGCTCGTATCCCGCCGGTGCCCCGGGCGTCAGGCGGTGCGAAAGGTCGCCGCTGGCCACCAGCAATACCCGTTTGGAACTAGCCTTAACTGCCCGGGCCAGAGCAGTACCAAAGGCATAAAGGCTTTTTCGTTCCAGGAAAGCCATGCCCATAGCTACCAGGGGCAGGTCCAGGCCAGCCTGGCGCAAATAATAGAGAGGCACCATCATGCCGTGATCCAGTTCCGGGGTCAAGCCGTAACGCCGGCTGCCTTCCCCATCCAGCCAGGCCACCGCAACTCCTGCTTTCTCTGCCTCCTGAGCAATAAACCTGCTCAAATCGAGGTCCAAATCGTAGCTGAAGCGAACTTCCCCGGCAGCAAAGGCCGCCAGGTCTCCTGTCAGCTGCGGCGTCGCCCAGAGGCCAACTGCATCGCGAAAAACCGGCCCGTGGGGAGAAATAATGATAATTACTTCCGGGCGGCTGGCTGCTACTCTGGCAGCCAACTCCCGCGTCGCCTCAACCGTAGCTGAAATTGTATCTATTTGGCCGCGCCCGATCTCCGGGACCATCAGCGGCGGGTGGGGTAAGAGGGCAACGTCCAGCAACTGTCCCATATCAATCACCTCTCTTAATATAGCCCGGCCCCTGTCCTTTCATGTAAAATGCTGCAATCCAAGGCCTGCTTCAGGCTTATTCTACCATATTTACCAGCTCGAAGACAGGTAAAATACCCGGTTGCTGCCAACCGGGTATAATTTAATCATTGCCGTCACTTTCAGCAGGAATATAATAATTAACTATGCCGGCATATATTGCGTAGGCCATTGACTGCTGATACTGGCCATCTGCCAGCAGCTTTTCCTCCTCGGGATTTGACAGGAAACCCACCTCCACAATTACTGCCGGGATATCCTGATTGCGGAGTACATAGGCATCAAGGCTCAAGGCTTCCCGTTCTGTATTGGCTAACCTGCGCTTGATTTCCGCCTGAATAGATTCAGCCAGCCTTTTCCCTTCGCTTGAGGCGGGATCGTAAAAAACCTGGGCGCCCCGTTCCCGGCTGTCAAAAGCATTGCAGTGGATCGATATAAAAAGGTCAGCTTCAACTTTCTCAGCCAGCTTAACCCGTTCCAGCAAATCGTCACCAGAATCCCCTTCAAAAACGCTGTCATCTTCCCGGGTCAGGAAAACTTTAGCGCTGCTCTGGCTCAATAGCCGGGCTAAATGCTTGCTGATGGCCAGATTGACCCGAGCTTCCACTGTACCGGCAGGACCCACAGCGCCCTGGTCAATGCCGCCGTGGCCGGGATCGACAACTATCGTCTGGTTGGCCAGCCCCCAGGATACCGTTGGCAGCGTTTGCTGTTCTCGATAACTGCAATACCAGCTCCAGCCCAGCCAGGCAGCTACAAGCAGTAATATTATGCCGAGCACTCCCTTGCCGGGCTGCCAGCTAAAAAGCCACTTTTCCATAGCTCCGCCCCCGCTTAAAAGATATGCCCGCAATTAAGGCGTTAAACCAGGGAACTATTTCCTACCCGGCCGGCACATTTTACCATCCCGTTATAAAAGTAATAAAGCCTGTACTATAGCCGCAACTAAAAAAATCGTCAGCAAAGGGGCCAGCAGGCGGTAGCTCTCCCAGAAGCTCGCTCCAAAGTATTCATTAGAAACTAACAGGCATAAATGCAGCGGCGATAATATGTAACCATAAAGCATAATTGAATAAACTAAGGACAAATAAATCACACTTTCTGCACCCGGAGGTACCAGGGTAACAAAAAGAGGATAAATTATGGTCGCAGCTGCCGTAGCATGGCCGACAGTAAAGCCGATTAATACAGGTACAACTAGCGTAAGTACGATTAAGGGAATATTGCTGGCAGAAATATAATCAGTTAGATAAACTAAACCTTCGGATTTGCGCACAAATGCGCCAAATAAGAGAATAATAAACACCGTCAGGCCGAGCCGCCAGTTTGCCCCTTTGAAAGCGTAAGATAAATAGCGGGGCAAGTCAAAATTCTTTTGCAAATAAGCCCCCGCTGCAATAGCCTCCAGAACTGCCAGGACCAGAGCTAGCACAAAGCTAATCTTAAAAACTATCCCCAGGGTTAAGGCAACAAAAAAAGGGCTGCCGCCATAGAGAAAACCTTTTAAGCCCTGTAATAAGCCATTCTGACAAGGGTTCTCTGCAGTTACTGCCGTAGCAGTAGCGGCAGCAGGATGGGGCCAGCGTTTGCACATAAACAGGACAGCAATGACCGTAGAGAAAGCAATGGGTATTATATTAAACTTGATTATTGGTAAAATCCCTATACCGCTAAGTTCGCCCGCCACAATTACCACCGTGCTTAAAGGATAAAAAAAGTAAACTGTATGTCTAAAATAAATATTAGCCCCGGCCATACTACCGGGATCCATATTTAAGCGGCTGCCAAGCTGTTTTACCAGGGGTGCCGACATTACCGCCCCGCCGGGAAAAGCCAATGTCCCCAAAAAACAGGACAGAACGGCCAGCAGTATGTGGGTACTGCGAAAAAGAAGTTGCAGCGAGTCAACAATCATTGCCATCAACCCTGTTTTTTCCAGCACGGCGCTTAATATCGTAATTAATATAACTATAGCCACAAGCTCCCAGGTAGCAAAACTGCGCAAAACCGTGCCAGAAACAGCAATAAAATTAGATAGTGGACTGGGTGCAGCCAGGTTAATGATGACA
>JAAYGJ010000218.1 GCA_012727745.1 Clostridia bacterium
AGCTTGCCCCGGGCTTCATCAAAATTAATTTGCTTCAGGGGGCGAAAAAACAGGGGGTGATGACTAACAATCAGGTTGGCACCTCTGGATACAGCCTCTTCCACTATCTCCAGGCTAACATCCAGGCATACCAGCACCCGGCGCACTTCTGTCTCATAGGAACCCAGCATTAAGCCCACATTATCCCATTCCGCTGCCAGCTCAGGGGGTGCCAGGGCCTCTATTGCTGCGATAATCTCGGCACATTTTGCAGCCATGATAATACCTCCTGGATTTCCTTTAACTTCGTGATAAATTGTTCACGCTGCAAGCGTGCGGCCGCCTTCTGGCTAGAAGCCATCTGGTCAATTGCTATTGCTAGTTTTTCCATCTTACGTCTAAGATAACCGGCTAGCAGGGGATGGCGGTGCTTTAATAACAGTGGGCCCAGCTGCCATTCAATATCGCTGTAGGCTGGGCTTTTCCCCTGTCTGGCCACCAGAATAAAGTAATAATGGCCTTCTTCAAATACAAGCTCTTCATCAACTAAACACCAGCCGGCAGCGGCCAGCCAGCGGCGCAGTGGCTCCACTTTACCCTGAGGTTGCAATACCAGGTATTCAAGCTTTTGCCTGACCTGCGGTCGGGCAGCCAGAATCGCCTGCTGGGTAAGCGAGCCCAGACCTGCCATAACTACTGTCCCTGCCTCGCCAGGTTGCAATGCCTGCAGACCGTCACCATAACGCACCTCAATCCGATCTGCCAGGTCGGCAGCCCTGACAGCCGCCACAGCGCGCTGGTAAGGACCTGGAGCAACTTCCACGGCAACTACCCTGGGGCAGCGGCCGCTCTTGACCAAATAAAGAGGTAGGTACGCATGGTCAGTGCCAATATCAGCAACGATACTTCCTGCAGCCACACGATCAGCCACAGCCTGTAATCGAGCTGATAAACTGTAATCAAAAAAGGTCAGCATCCAACGTTCACCTCTTGTGCGCCGGCTACTGACCTCTATCTATCTATTTTGGTGGGCCCACCCGGATTCGAACCAGGAACCAACCGGTTATGAGCCGGCAGCTCTGCCGTTGAGCTATGGGCCCTTTGGCTCCCCGGGCAGGACTCGAACCTGCAGCCACTCGGTTAACAGCCGAGCGCTCTACCATTGAGCTACCGAGGAGTGTTACCTTGATTATTATACGCTAACCTGCTTTATTGGTCAACCCTTTAGTTATTCCAGATAGTCCTTTAACTTTTTGCTACGGCTGGGATGACGCAGCTTGCGCAGGGCCTTGGCTTCTATCTGGCGAATACGTTCTCTGGTCACCCCAAATTCCTGACCTACTTCTTCCAGGGTGCGGGCGCGACCGTCATCGAGCCCGAAACGCAGTCTTAAAACTCGCTTTTCTCTGGGCGTCAAGGTGTCAAGCACTTCTTCCAGTTGCTCACGCAAAAGTATAAAGGAAGCAGCTTCTGCCGGAGCCTGAGCCTCTTCGTCTTCTATGAAATCGCCTAAATGGCTGTCTTCTTCCTCGCCAATAGGGGTTTCTAATGATTCCGGTTCCTGGGCTATTTTATGAATTTCCCGCACCCGTTCCACCGTTATATCCATTTCCTTGGCAATCTCTTCCGGTGTCGGCTCGCGGCCAAGTTCCTGTAGCAATTGCCGCTGGACCCGGAGTAATTTATTTATTGTTTCTACCATATGCACCGGAATACGGATGGTGCGGGCCTGGGCAGCAATAGCCCTGGTAATGGCCTGGCGAATCCACCAGGTGGCATAGGTGCTGAACTTAAAACCCTTGCGATAGTCAAACTTCTCTACCGCCTTGATCAATCCCAGGTTACCTTCCTGGATAAGATCCAAAAACAACATGCCCCGGCCTACATAACGCTTAGCAATACTAACTACCAGGCGCAAGTTTGCTTCCGCTAACCGTCGCTTGGCCTCCTCATCCCCTGCTTCCATTGCTTTAGCAAGTTCTATCTCTTCCTCGGGCGTAAGCAATGGTACCCGCCCGATTTCTTTGAGATACATTCTAACCGGATCATCTATGGCCACCGTATCAGGAACGGTTAAATCTATCTCAGTATCTGCAGCTCCCCCGTCTTCATCTTTTTCCAAGGCTTCCAGTTCAGGTGATTCAGGTACTACTTCAATCGCCATATTGTTTAACTGTTCATAGATATCATCAATCTGCTCGGGGGAGAGTTCTATTCCCTGGAGGGCGTCCATTATCTCTTGATAAGTTAAGGGGCCTTGATTTTTTCCCTTTTCTATTAGCTCCTTAACTACCTGTTTAAGCTGTTCTTCTTTCACTGCTACTCCCCCCTTCCAATCTTTACGGCTTTTATAGTCTGCTGAAGGTGAAAGATCTGCTCTTGCAGCTCCTTAACCTGGCTAGCAGCCCCGCCTGTTTCAGCCCGGGCCATTGCCAGCCACAACTCTTTTTCCTTTTTTTTAAGTTTTTGCAGCTTATAGAAGCGCACAGCCTTAATTACAGTTCGCTCCTCAACCGGCCCCAGTTCTTCAGACAGGCTAAGTTTTGCCAACAGAGCCACTATCTCCTGTTCTCCCTGATTAGTAATAGTCTGAAGCAATTCCTCACCAGCCAGCCCGGGGGCTTTATCTCGTTCAGCACGAATTATGGCGACCAGTTTCTTTGTAAGCGGACTGTCGCCCCAGTCATCTCCCAGCTCGCTGTCGATAATGGTCGCTAGAGGATCTGCAGCCAGATAAGCCTGCAGTAAAAACAGTTCCCCAGTTTTATATGTTGTACCCCTAGCTTTTTCTCCTGTTCGCTGGCTAGTCCTAGTATTCCTGGTTTTTTCTACCATATCCTGTTTGGTGTCGATCCGGCGTAGATCGTTCAGGATAGCCGTCTCTGAAATGCCCGTCTGGCGACTGAGCAAACGGATATAGATTTCCCGTTCTACCGAATTCTTTACCTTCTTTATCTGCGGTAGCATCAGGGCTATAACAGCCTGCTTGCCCCGAGGAGTATTAACATCATGTTCCAAAAGGGCCTGATGAAGATGAAATTCTATCAATCCCTGGCTTGAAGATATTAATTGTTTAAAAGCAGCAGGACCTTCGGCTGTTAAAAATTCGTCAGGATCCTGGCCCTGAGGTAGTTGTGCTACTCGAACCTGCAAGCCGGCTGCTGCAAGGATATCCAGACCCCGCAGCGTTGCTGCCGCCCCGGCTGTATCAGCGTCATAGGCAATGATTACTTCTTTGGCATACCTGCTTAATTCCTGCGCCTGCTCCCGGGTCAAAGATGTGCCCAGAGTAGCCACTACATTATCAAGGCCATATTGCCAGGCAGTAATCATATCCAGGTAGCCTTCTACCAAAATCGCCTGCTTTTGTCTGCGTATACCCGGTAGCGCAAGATGTAAACCAAACAGAACTTTGCTTTTGTTAAATAACACTGTCTCAGGAGAGTTTAAATACTTGGGTTGCCCATCACCTAAAACCCGACCACCAAAACCGATTACCCGGCTGCGACGGTCTTTAATAGGAAACATCAGCCGGTTACGAAAGCGGTCCCCTCGTGTGGAACTGCTCAAACCTGCCTGTTCAATCTCCTGCCAGCTGTAGCCCTTGCTAAGCAGGTATTTTACCAGGACTTCGCCCCTACCGGGAGCGTAACCCAGCTGGAAAACCCTAACGCTTTCATCTTTTAAGCCCCGCCGCCGTATATATTCCCGGGCCGGAGCAGCGGCCAGATGCCCGGTCAAAATGCGACAATAAAAGCTGGCAGCAATTGCCCCCAGCTGGTATAGACGTTCCTTAAACTCGCGCTGCTGCCGTTGTGCCGGCGCCTCCTCAACGTCTACCAGGTCAATCCCTGCCCTGGCCGCTAGAGTTTTTACTGCTTCGGGGAAGCTGAGGCCATTTTGCTTCATCAGAAAGGTAAAGACATTGCCACCTACACCACAACCGAAACAATAAAACATTTGTTTGTCCGGGCTAACGGTAAAGGAAGGCGTCTTCTCGCTATGGAAAGGGCAAAGACCAACATAGTTGCGGCCCCGTTTTTTAAGACGAACCTGGCCGCCAATAATATCAACAATATCAACCCTGTCCCTTACTTCATTAATCACATCCTGGCTAAAGGCGGCTGTCATGGACCCCACCCCATTTGTTATCCCGATTGCAGTTAAACGCCCTAGAGGCCAGTGTTTTATTACAATTCGCTATCAGAACCAAATATCCTCTTTTCGGGCTGTAATTTTCACTTTTTCCTATTATTTGTCCTGTATTACCAGATTATACCTTGGACAGCCTGCATATAGCTTTGCTGCAAACCTAAAATTAATCTCACAGGAGGTGATTATTATGAGCAAAGCCATCGCTTTTTTCTTAATAGCCCTTATTGGAGGCGCCACCCTTTACGTTCTCTATCAGGGGGTTATTCTCCCACTTTTTGAGCCTTACTTTAAACCCAGACAATAGCATTTGTGCTTTAACACTCTGAGTCTATGTTATACTATATGATAGATTGTTAC
>JAAYGJ010000017.1 GCA_012727745.1 Clostridia bacterium
GGCAATAGCTGTATTGAGCTTGTGACTGCCGGCCGGGCTGACACTCTCATTCTTATAAAATATTTTTGCTGGCGTGCCCAGATATTTCTCCAGGTTGTATGCCCGCTGCAGGGGAGTGGGACGATAGAGCAAAAGTTTTTCCATAACAGCCTCAGGAATTGTGATAAAACGTTCCTGACTAAGCTCCTGCTCGATAAGGCTCATGGGGAAGACGGGGGCCAGGTCCTGGGGTTCAACAGGTTTCCTTGTCTTCGGATGGAGGGGAGGCTGCATAGGGGTGGGCATATCGGCCTGGATATTATACCATTGGCGCGGCATTTCGCTTTCAGAAAGGTATATCTTGTTCATTCTAAATCCTCCTGTTTTATTTTTGTATACGCTCCAGTTTTTAGTTAACTCTTCACCATTGCTGTTTGCCCACCGGAATTCCTCCTTCCACAGGACGATAAGCAAGGCCAGAGTCCTGGGATGAGAGCAGCTTAGAAAAATAAAACAGCCCAACGATAACCGCCAGGCTGTATAATTCATTCCGGCCAGTCTCGTCTCTCCTAAACTATGCTCTGCTCTCATCTCAACTCAACTATTAAACTATTAAATTGTAGTAAATTAATTAACAATAGCATAGCAAGGCCCAGGGCTGATGTCAAGAGCTATTTAAGCAATGTAATGAAGGAATTGACACCTCAAAGGCCAAATTTTTTCTTGAGAAGAAATGAGGCGTCCTCACCTTTGATTTGCTCTTCTTAAAGCTACGATCAAACGCCTGACTAATCTGAATAGGATTTTACTTACAGATAGATTAATGTTATACTTACTTCTATAAAAAATTTAATATTAATTTACGCGAACGCTGAATCCTTTATTGTAAAGGAACGGAGGAACCATTTCCTGGGGTGAATCTCATAAACAGCTTGGCTGTTGTTTATGAGTAGGGTTAACTTTCAACCCGAACCCGTCAGCTAACTTCGTAAGCGTGGAAAGTACTGATAGGCAAAATATCTTTTTGTTTGCTATTATTATGTTTTTCACGTTTTGGTTATTATGCCCCAGGAAAAAATCCTGGGGCTTTATCTTTTTCCAGACCGGTCCGACGCTGGCATTTTAGAGACTGCAGCTACCAACCTTGTTTAATATGCTGCTTGTGCTGCTGCATTTAAATACCCCATGTTCGGAGCCTTGTGGAACTCATGTAGTAGATTAATTGGAAAGGAGGGGAGTTTCGTTAATACCGTTTGGAGTAAATAATGCTTGGAGTTAATAACCTTAGGAGGGGTTTATTTAATGCGAAAACGATTATTATTAACCATAGCCTTGCTGTTGACACTAATGGCCTTTGCGCTGGCCGGGTGCGGCGGTCAGCAGAGTGAGCAGGGGGGCGGCAAGTCTACCCTGGAAAAAGCGAGACGGCAGGGTTACATTACGGTTGGTTTTGCCAATGAGGCTCCTTATGCTTATATGACTACAGATGGCAAACTAACAGGAGAATCAGTAGAAGTAGCCAGGGTTATATTAAGAAATCTGGGTATTGAAGAAATGAAGGGTGTTCTGACTGAATTTGGCGCTCTTATCCAGGGTCTTCAGGCCGGGCGCTTTGACATGGTGACGGCTGGTATGGCTATCTTGCCCCAGCGAGCTGAACAGGTTGACTTTGCCAATCCGGACTATAAAGTCGGGGTAGCTATAGCGGTAGCGGCAGACAATCCTTTGGACCTGTACAGTTATGAAGATATTGCCGCTAATCCTAAAGTTAAGGTTGCTGCTATAGCAGGAGGCATGGAAATAGGTTTCCTACGTGATATTGGTGTTTCAGAAGACCAGATTGTTATTGTCCCCGATCAGCCTTCAGCAATAGAAGCACTGCAGGCAGGGCGGGTTGACGTTGCCACTATGACTGGCCCTGCGCTGCAAACTATACTGGATGCTAAAAATGATCCTAGCATTGAAAGGGTTGCTGATTTTGAACAACCTGTAATTGATGGTAAGAGTGTTATTTCTTACGGAGCGGCTGTCTTTCGCAAGGGCGATGACGAATTCCGTGAGGCCTATAATGCAGAGCTGGAGAAATTAAAAGAATCCGGTGAGCTGCTGGAAATTATCAGGCCCTTTGGTTTTACGGAAGAGAACCTTCCCGGCGATATGACGGCTGAAGATGTAATTCAACTCATGCAAGAATAAAAAGGGGGGAACTTCGGTATCCCCACAAGTTACTCCGTAGAAAGGAACTTATCATAATCGTTTTATCAGTTAAATTGGAGAGGATGAAGAAAATAGATGTTTGAGCTTCTCCCGGCACTGTTGCGCGGGTTAGGGGTAACCGTCCAGCTTACCGTGCTGGGGTCAATTCTGGGCTTTATCCTGGCTTTTCTGACGGGCCTGGCCCGACTTTCCCGTTATTCTCCTGTACGGTTTATTGCCGCTTGTTATGTGGAAGTCTTTCGTGGGAGTTCTTTACTGGTACAGTTATTTTGGATGTTCTATGCATTGCCATTTTTCGGGATCAGGTTGCCAGGACTTGCTGTAGGAGTCCTGGCCTTAGGCATGAATTTTGGTGCCTATGGATCGGAAATAGTTCGCAGTTCAATCCTGGCCATACCTCAGGGTCAGACAGAAGCGGCAATCGCTCTGAATTTTACGCCCTTCCAGAGGCTGTGGCGAATTATCCTGCCCCAGGCCTGGTTAATTATGATACCGTCTTTTGGCAATCTGCTTATCGAGCTGTTGAAAGGAACGTCGTTGGTCTCGTTGATAACCCTTACGGATTTAGCTTTTCAGGGGGCGCTACTGCGAGAGACCACGGGTAGGACCATAGAGATTTACAGCTTGCTGCTAATTATTTACTTTATTCTGGCCTTCTTTATTACCTTAAGCATGCGTTGGCTGGAGCGGCTTGCTGCGGTAGGGAGGTCTTAGTTAATGGTTATCTGGGATTGGGAATTCGCTATAAAGGTATTGCCGGACCTGTTTAAGGCAATGCGGGTGACTGTTGCTGCTACCTTTGCTGGTTTTGGCCTGGCTCTGGTCATCGGCCTAATATTAGCTCTGGGGCGTCGCGCCAGTTTTAAACCTTTATCTCTGCTTTCGAGGGGGATTATTGAATTTATCAGGAGCACGCCCTTATTAATCCAGCTTTTCTTTATTTTCTATGCCCTTCCACTGGCAACGGGAATTTCCCTGTCTGCTTTTCAGGCGGGAGCGCTGGGGCTCGGTTTACATTATGGTACATACCTGTCTGAGGTTTACCGTGCCGGGATCGATGCTATTCCCCGGGGGCAGTGGGAGGCAGCTACCGCCCTTAATTTTTCCCGCCTGCACACCTGGACCAGAATTATTTTGCCGCAGGCAATTCCACCCATTATTCCGGTAATGGGCAACTACTTGATTGCGATGTTTAAAGAAACTCCATTGCTGTCAACAATTACGGTGGTGGAGATGCTGCAAACTGCTAAGATTATCGGTTCGGAATGGTACCGCTATCTTGAGCCTTTCACGATAGTGGGGGCTTTGTTTCTGCTGTTAAGTTACCCGGCTTCAGTTCTGGTACGGCGTTTGGAACTGCGGCTTAACCAGCGTTAAAGGGACAATTATTGCTCCGTTTAGTTTTTTATAGAGAGACAGAAAAGAAGGAAAAACAGAAAAAGGAGTTGGTTGGATGAGTGTTTCCCAGATGAGTGCAGCCCTGCAAACAGATGCTTTTGCAGAGCAACCGATTGTACGCTACCGGAAGGTCAGTAAAAGTTTTGGCGACTTGCAGGTCATAAAGGAAATTGATCTGAATATTGCACCCGGCGAAAAGGTGGCGGTCATTGGGCCCAGCGGGTCCGGCAAGACCACCCTGGTGCGCATGTTGATGACGTTGGAACGGCCCAGCGGGGGGACTATCGAGGTTGATGGCGAAATGCTCTGGCATAAAAGGGTCAACGGCAAATTGGTTCCTGCCGATGAAAAGCACCTGCAGCGGGTCCGGTGTAAAATTGGGATGGTCTTTCAACAGTTTAATCTTTTTCCCCATATGAATGTTTTGCGCAATGTAACTGAAGCTCCGGTGCATGTTCTTGGCCTATCTCGGGCGGAAGCGGAAGAGCGGGCCCGGGAGATGTTGACCAAGGTTGGGTTGGCTGATAAACTGGATGCCTATCCTGCCAAATTGTCGGGAGGGCAGCAGCAGCGGGTAGCTATTGCCCGGGCCCTGGTAATGCGCCCCAAAGTGATGCTGTTTGATGAGGTTACTTCTGCCCTCGACCCGGAACTGGTGGGCGAAGTCCTGACTGTAATCAAAGAGATTGCAGCAGAAGGGGATATGACCATGATGCTGGTGACACACGAAATGGACTTTGCCAGGGAAGTGGCTGACAGGGTTATCTTTATCGATAATGGTGAAATTATGGAGCAGGGTCCGCCGTGGGCTATTTTCGGGCATCCCCGCCATCCCCGCACCCGTGCATTCTTGAGCCGCTTTCGGAAAAAGTAAAATTGTAATATAAAGTATCCCTATGCGGAAAAGCTGGTAAAGTAATAATGCCAGCTTTTTTGCGCGGGTTGAAGGTATTTTCAAGCGGCGAGTCAAATAATGGTATCAGACCGTATACTGGCTAACGGCCCCTGCCTTGTGCCGGGGGCGGAAGTTATCGAGGCGGAATTTGCTCGATTGATATTTTAGAAAAAAGGAGGGCGTTAATGTGTCCAAGACAATAAATGTCGTTGATCAGTTTATGAAAATTGCTACGATGAATAGCGTTTCCGGACGCGAGGGCCGGTTGGCCCGTTACCTGGTTGAATGTTTACAAAAGCTGGGCGCTCAAGTCAGTGTGGATGCCTCCAGCGTTAAAACCGGCAGCGATACGGGAAACATCATTGCCCGCTTCCCTGGCAGTGTTGACGGTGCGCCTGTAGTACTCCTAGGCGCCCATCTGGATACTGTTGGGCCTACCGAAGGCATGGTGCCGGTAATTAGGGAGGGTATTATTTACAGTAACGGCGAGACGGTGCTGGGGGCTGACGATAAAGCGGGAATAGCCATTATCCTGGCTGCGCTGGCTCAATTAAAAACCCATAAACTTCCCCACGGGGAGCTGGAAATAATCTTTACCGTGCAGGAAGAGGTAGGGCTGGTAGGGGCCAAAAATCTGACTGCAGATTTAAAAGCAGACTTTGGCTATATTCTTGACGGTGACGGCCCGGTAGGGACTATCATCAACCAGGCTCCCTCGCAAACTAACCTGGACCTGATAGTAGAAGGGAAGGCAGCCCATGCCGGCCTCTGTCCGGAGCAGGGCATCAACGCTATTGTAGCAGCTTCAACTGCCATATCCCGCCTTCGCTCCGGCCGGATTGATGAGGAGACTACCAGCAATTTCGGGGTGATTAAGGGGGGCAAAGCCCGCAATATTGTAGCCGAACGGGTTGAAATAACAGCTGAGGTTCGCAGCCGTAATGAGAAAAAGATGGAACGGGAAGTGGAGAACATAATTGCCGAATTTAATAAAACAGTAGCAGAATTTGGTGCCCGTTTGGAAGCTAAAACTGAAATCGCTTATCGTGCGTTTAATATTCCAGCAAGCCACCCGGCTGTAGCTGCCGCCCTGGCGGCTGCCAGAACTCTGGGTGTGCCAGCCGACCTTCGGGCCACCGGGGGCGGCCTGGATGCTAATATTCTTAACTGTAGAGGGTTGCCTTGTGTTGCTCTGGGGATTGGGGTGGAAGAGCCCCATTCTTCGCAAGAACATATCCCGGTTAGCCAGCTGGAAGCAGGAGTGGATTATATTGTTGCTATTCTTAAAGAGGTGGCGATTAAATTTTAATTTGGCTATTTAGTATAAGTTGATAGTAAACCGGTCAGGTAGCATCTGGCCGGTTTATTACTAGTCGCCGTTTGTTTAATTCGCAAATGTAGTGACTGCGGTCTGGCATACCAGAGGTAGGGCCACAGCTGATAGTAATGTATTATCTTCAAATTCACAGTAATATTGTCCGGAGAGGGGAGATAATTTTTGTTGTTTGAGGTATGCTTAAGCCATTTTTGGTTAATAATAGTTTTAGCAATAAACAATTGGAGGTTGATTTTGGATGGAAATTTATCGTGCCAGGCGTTCTAACCGCCATGCTAAAGGTGAGTTGAGTGTGTCTAGCAATGGCATTCGTGTAAGGGGTTCAGCCTTCCAGCACCTGCGGCAGAGTAGTTTTGTTTTGATCGGGGTTGATAATGGGCAGTTAATCTTGAAAAGAAGTGATGATCCCAGCAATTTAAAACTGAGATTGGCGGCCAAAGGTACTACTGGTGAAGTGGGTGGCAAGCACCTGACTCACTGGTTGCTGGAGCGGGGTTTTAAGAAGGGTCAGTACAAGGTAACTATGCTTGAGGACGGTGTAATGGTAAATCAAGAACTGGCTTAATTCGGGATTGAGCCTTAGTAACGAGGGGATAAAGTGATGGAAGAAGCTGTTGCCAGTAAAAATGTACTTTATTATTTGCGCAAGTTAAACAGCCGCCTTGACCGCCTTGAACAGGGCCAGAAAAGGCTGGAAATATTGCAAAGGGAAATTGCAAAGATTAAAAATGAAATGCGAGCTGCCTGGATGGATATTAAGAAACTTGACGACAGGATTACACGCCAATAGAAAAGGCTGGCTCAATAACAGGTTTAGCCTCAGAAATGCCGTTTTCGCATTGCGAAAACGGCATTTCTGACTATGGTTTAGTGCAGCCCTCATAAATAAAGATTTATCCTTCGTTAGGAAAAACTGGATCAAATGGCAGGAAAAATCTAAATAATGTCGAAAGAAAATATCGGAGGCGAAAAAGCTTGCAAATTCCATTTTTGGCCTGGTTGTTGCAGGGTTTGCCTGAAGCCATCGGTATTGCTGCAGTAATGTATTCAGTTGCGGGTTTCGGTTTGCGCTGGCGGACAATTGTCCCGGTAGGGATATTATTTGGGGTTGCTTTTTACCTGATACGATTATTGCCTATTGCGTTCGGGGTAAACACGCTATTAAACTTTTTATTGATTGTGCTGGTGTTCCAAAAAGCTACCTCCTGTCGTTTAGCTCTGGCAATAAGAAGCGGGCTGGCGGCTTTAATTATTGTCGTTGTGGCTGAAAACCTATTTTTTATTCTTTTCGTATCTGCTTTAGGTTTAGATACGGAAGCAATTTATAATATTTTGTGGCTCAGGCTTTTAGTGAGCTGGCCCAACGTAATAGTGCTTTTTACTGTTGCTGTTATTTACAATTCAATGCTGAACAGGCGTGTAAATAAGGAGAATCAAGTTGAATACAAATAAAGCGGCACAGAACCTAGCTAGCTATCTAGCTTCGGAGCTAAAGATGCCAGAAGAGCAGCAAGAAGTTCTGGCTTATGGCCTGGAGTTGATATTACTGGGCTTGCTGGGGATAGCTGCGGTAGCGCTGGGAGGCTATCTGGTAGGCGCTCCGCTGGAAGCGCTGGCGGCTTTACTAGCTTCAAGCTTGTTGCGGTTGCCGGGCGGGGGATGGCATTTACAATCACCCTTGAAATGTCTTATCTTTACTGTGCTAATTTTCAATATTATTGGTTACTTTTGCAAAATAGTAAGCCAGTCAGCCAATATACACTATATTGTTTTAGCGATAATTTTAAGCGGCTTTTTTAGCCTGGCAGTAAGCTGGTTTGTGGCGCCGGTGATAAACCCCCATAAACCGCTTAATTCGGCTAAACTAAAAGCTAGGCTACGCAGGTTAGCAATTGCTGTTGCGCTGGTGGTGCCGCTGGTATTGCTTTTCGCGCTCGGGCGATGGACGGCTTTAGCCCTAGCTGGGGCTGCCGGTTTAATATGGCAGAGTGCAAATATGTGTTTGCTTAAGGTAATTAAGAGAAAGGGGGTGTAAGTATGGGCCGCTTTAAGACCTTTTTACTGTCTGCGATTGCTGTACTTGTTGTCTTTGTAGCCAATGCAGGCGCAAGCATAACATGTTTCTATGGTTGGTATGAGCCTGAAGTTCCCCAGAGCTTAAGAAAATAGGGTAGACTGGCTTAGAGAGGTGTACCACCTCTCTAATCTTTATGTGGGATGGATTGTAATGAACTGGAAACATGAACGGGGTAAGCGCATAGAAGAATACATTTTGTTTTTTCACCTTTGCATCTTGATAGCTTTAGCGGTAGCACTTCTAAGCACTCTGGAGTTAAGCTTCACTGCCAGTACGATTTACACCAATTATCCCAAAACCGGAATTGTTTTTGTTGTCTTCGGATTGACTGCCATTTTATAC
>JAAYGJ010000219.1 GCA_012727745.1 Clostridia bacterium
ACCAAATTGTCAACTCATAGCCGATAAATGAATAGTGCCACACTGTCCCGGCAGCCATCGTCAAAACGCTGAGTAGAGCCAACAATGGCCCACCAATAAAGGCAATTTGGCGTAACCGTCCAGGCAATATGTATACAGCAAGGGCAGCAATTATTAAAATTAGGGCGGGATGAAAACTAGTCATAGGTTCTCAATCACCTTTTTCATAGTATTGATCGTCGCGATAAAGAAATTCTTTTCCTACCCACTTTGGTAGCAAAACAAGGACAATGCAACCTAAAAAGCCAATTATGATATAAAATCCGGGCACATGATGCCACCAGGCTACACCCGCTTCATGGTGTCCGCCACTGGCTATTATACTAAGAGCAAGGGTAACAATAAATATTGCAGCTATTACTGCTATCAGCCACTTCTTCAAATTTATAACCCCCCTCCGCTTAAACCTGAGCTAGCAGCAAAAACGCTGTTTACTGCCTGAATGGCCAGGTCGTAGAAGTTTAAGCCAAAGTTAGGGCTAATACCCAGAATAAATGAAACTGCCGCGGTAATCAATAAGGGGTATAAAAGCGAAGGCTTCGCTTCGTGATAACTTAACTCTTTTTCACTACTGCCGAAATAAGCGGTGTAGACGATTGGGAAGAAGTAGCCGGTAGTTAATAGGGCGCTTAGTACAAGAATAGCTATAAACACCGGTTGTCCGGCTTGCAGGGCGCCGAACCCCAGGTTCCATTTGCTTACAAAACCAACCCAAAACGGCGTCCCTACAATAGCTATCGATCCTATAGTAAAGGCAGCCATAGTCAGCGGCATCTGGCGACCAATACCTTTCATTTCGCTAACGTTTTCTTTGTGGGTGGTGGCATAAATTGCCCCGGCACAGAAAAAGAGAGTAATCTTCATGAAGGCATGGGCTACGATGTGAAATATTGCGCCAAGAAAAGCTAATGGCGAAGCTATAGCCGTGCCCAGAACTACGTACGATAGCTGGCCTACAGTCGAATACGCTAACCGCCGCTTGAGGCCGTCCTCGGAAAGGGCTCGCAAAGAAGCGACAATGATCGTTATGGAGGCTAGCCAGGCTAACAGGGGACCCATCCCAATGTCTTTGATTAAAGCCGGACCAAAAACAAAGCCGGCTACTCTTACAAACCCAAAAGCACCTGCTTTAACAACAGCTACAGCATGGAGCAGGGCACTTACCGGGGTAGGCGCAACCATAGCGGTTGGCAGCCAATCGTGCAAAGGCATAACTGCAGCTTTGACACCGAAGCCCAGAACAAATAACACAAAAAGAACCTGAAGCACAGCCACCGGAGCTTTCCCAGCCAGGAAACCTCCAGCTGTAAACCCGGCTCCTGGTGCTACAATCATAGTCCAGATAATTGCCACCAGTAATAACTGCCCCGCGGCAAGGGTATAAACCAGGTATTTGTGCCCGCCGTCAATAGCTTCTTTTGTACGGGCGTGGAATACAAGTGGATAGGTAGCCAAAGTTAATATTTCATAAAAGATGAAGAGGGTTAGTAAGTTGGCTGAGAGGGCAATACCAATAGCTGATGACAGGGCAACAGCAAAACATGCATAATAACCGGTCTCATGCCCGTATTTTAAAGCCCGCATATAGCCGATATTGTATACTGATGTTGCTATCCATAAGAATGAAGACAACAAGGCAAATACCAGTCCGCAGGCATCGGCACGCAGATGCAACGCTATCCCCGGCGCTAGGGTCAAGGGGGTCGTCTCGATTATTTGCCCGGCCAGTACCGCAGGCATCATTGATAGTATAATAGCAAACTTACCAACAGCCGCCAGTAAAGTAGCAGCCTCCCGTATATTATGGCGCCGGTCGTTGGCAAGGATTACAATTGCCGCCACCAGTGATATTAATACCGCCCAGAGCGGCCGATTAGCCAGAAAAAATTCAGTAGTCATTATGGCATCCCCCACGGAAGTGCAAACTGAATTACGTCTGCAATAATTTTTTCACTCAGAACGCCCAGAGTCAGGACGCCAATACCTAGCAGAATAATAGGCATCAGCATTGAAGCCGGTAATTCCCACCTGCGGGCCATTACGCTGTTCTCCTGCTCCAGCTTAACTGCCTCGCCCTGAGCCGGCTGGTGCAAATAGGCATACTCTATTACTCGGAAGAAATAGATGGCTGTTAATAGGCTGCTGGCAACTAATACTGCCACATAACCCCAAGCACCGGCCTCAACTGACCCCATAACCAAATACATCTTGCTGAAAAATCCCGCTGTCGGCGGCAGTCCTATCATTGATAAGGCCGCAACAACAAATACTGCCATCGTCCAGGGCATTTTTCGGCACATTTTGGCAAACTGGGTAATATCCCTGATACCTGTCTTCCAGGCGATACTTCCGGCTATCAAGAAGAGGCAGCCCTTGGTAACTGCATGGTTTAAGATGTGCAGCAAGGCACCGTATATGCCATAAGTGTTACCCAGCGCAACACCTAGAGCGATATAACACATCTGGGCTACACTGGAGTAAGCCAGCATCCGCCATAAATCGTTTTGAGCTATCGCCATTATGGAACCAAAAATAATACCGGCAGCAGCCATCCAGCCCACCATGTTCAGAGCAATAATAGCCGTTCCGGTATCTTTTAGTACAAAGAAGCAAATACGATAGATGGCATAGGCACTTACCTTAGCCATTACCGCAGCAATAAAACCAGTAACCGGTGCCGGTGCTGAGGAGTAAGCATCAGGCAACCAGCCATGTAATGGGAATAGTGCCATTTTAATTCCCAATCCAATGACTATTAAAACTGTAGCAATAACTAATGCTGTAGGAGCATCCACCGCTGGCAGCAATTCTGCCAGATCCGCCATATTTAACGAGCCGGTAAGAGCATATAGATAGCCAATACCCAGCAGATACAAGCAAGCAGCAGCTGTTCCAATTAACAGGTAACGATAACCTGCCACAGTTGCCCTACTGCCTCCAAAGGCAATTAATGCATAGGCAGCTAAGGATGATATCTCTAAAAATACATATAGATTAAATACGTCTCCGGTAACAACCATCCCTAAAAGGCCTGCTACGCATAAAAGATAAAGGGTATAAAAGTATGTATTTTCCCTGGCCGGTTTGGTCGCCAGGTGCGGTACAGCGTAAATCAATACCAGCAAGCCGATAAAAGAAACCAGAGTAGCTAACCCACCTGAAAGGGGGTCAATTACATATTCTATGCCCCAGGGCGGCGCCCAACCTCCAAAATAGTAGTGCCAGGAGCCTTCTGCCAGGGCGTGCTGTAAAGCACCTAATGAACTTATAAAAGCTACTAGCAGTGCCGCCGCAGCCGAAAGCTGAGCCAGGACAATTGATATGCGTCCTAATACTGGCGTTATCACAGCAACTGCCAAGGGTATAATGACAATTAGTGCAGGATAATTAGCTGTCACTGCGCATCTCCTTTAACACATCAGTTTCTTCAAGAGTGCCATACCGATTATAAATCCGGTACAACAATGCTAAGCCAACACCGGTAGTAGCGACACCTACTACAATGGCTGTAAGCATCAAAGTATGTGGCAGCGGGTTGGCATAAGCTGCCACCGTCCCCAGTTCTTCACCAAAAAGAACCGGCACGTTACTGCCTGCCTTTTGACCTAGGTTAAGATAAAATATAATAATAGCTACTGAGATAACATTTAGGGCCATCAGTTTTTTTAGCAGGTTTTCAGTAGCAATTATGCCATAAAAACCCACCAGCATTAATATGGAAATCAGCCAATAATTGACATAACCTGTAGCGGTGGTTAACATAATCCTACTCTTCCCTTCCAATTAACAAATTGAAAATGACAATGAAAGTCCCTGCAACCCCCAGAGTAACCCCGGTTTCAATGCCTAACGTACCCAAAGCACGTACCTCGGGTTCAATCCCCCGAAATGGAAGCACGCCATAGTCCAGGTAATTACCACCCCAAATCATTGCCGCTATCCCAATGCCGGCATAAATAAAAGTCCCGATACTGGCCACGAGAACAGCCGTTTGTTTCGATACACCCCAGGTTACGCTATCGCCCTGCACCATATTTACCATAATTATACTGGCGCCAAGAACTACGCCCGCCTGGAACCCGCCGCCGGGACTGTAATGACCGTGGACTAGAGCATATACTCCATAAATAAGATAAAATGGGACAAGCAAACGAATTGTTGTATCAAGGATAAGGCTCCCATAACGCTGACGCATACAATATCCCTTCCAATTTATCTTTTTGGTTTTCTTCGAGACTCAATTATTAACAGGCAGGCTAGCCCGGCAGTAAAAATCACCGTAGTTTCACCCAAAGTATCATAACCCCTATAATCGGCCAAAACTGCAGTAACCATATTGAGGGCGCCTGTCTCTTTGTAGCCCATTTCAATATAACGCGGTGACACATGCGTCGATGGCGGAGAATTCAAATCGCTGGTAGGAGCCAGGTCTAACGACGCAAAAACGAATAAAAATGACAGCAAGAACAAGACAGCAATTGTAACCTTTTTCATCAAGACGTCCCTCTCTTAGTCCGGTATATCACGGTTACGTAAAATATAGTTGTAAGGCCGCCTATAACTATCTCTGTAAAAGCAACATCTACAGCCATCATCAATGTGTAGAGCAACGCGGCGAAAAAACTGAAAAACCCAAAAGCAATTACAGCTACCAACAGATCGCGCGTCACAAAAGCAGTAGCTGCGGAGGCAATTAATAATACAAGGAAAAACAACTGGAGGTATCCCATTAAGCCTAACCCTCCCCTCGCGGTTTAAGACCGGCTCGGTAGGCAGCGCGGAATAAAGTATGGGTCGCCGTCGGGTTTGCTAACAAAATAAACATGGCGATTATTAATATTTTAAGACTTGTCAGGTTCAACCCCTGATAGACCATCAGACCAGCCAGGGTCAGTAAAAGACCCAGGGTATCACACAAACCGGCAGCATGGAGCCGTGTATAAAAATCAGGAAGGCGCACTAAGCCTATAGCTCCTACTATTAAAAAGAATATCCCTGCTGTCACCAAAAACCCGGCAATAATGTTAGCCATGGAAGTCGCCTTTCCTTTCAAAGTATTTTGCTAAAATTAGATAGCTAATAACACCTAGCGCCGCATAAGCTATGGCAAGATCTACTAACATGTCTATCCGGTCATTAAGAGCAGCAAAAAGTAGCAAGACCAGAATTGCATCAATACCTAAAACCCCCAGGCCGATTATGCGGTCAAAAATCGTTGGCCCGCGGAAAACGCGATAAAGTACAATAAGCATTTTTAGCGCTATAACAGCAATAGATATAAGGAAAAAATAATACATATTTATGGGCTCCTTATCATCTTAGCTTAAACCCGTTCAGGTTTTACATCGCTCTTAGTAAAAACCCAAGCTACCTTTAAAGGCATCTCACCCTCGCCTTCTTCCGGGGCAAGAGACTGGGCTGCACCGTCATGAAGAGCATGGACTAGATATTCATCGCCATCAATTTCTACAGTAATAGTACCGGGGGTAAGGGTAATGGAATTGGCTAGGGTAAGGTGGGCAACAGGACCTGGTAATTTCCGGCGAAATTTTACCAGTTGGGGTTGGATCGGCAAGTTGGGGTTCAAAATAATTTTGGCAACATCTATATTGGAGAGCACTATCTGCCATAACAGCCAGGGAAAATAGGCTAAAAGTTTGAGCCAGGGTAAATTGTACACTGAACCTTTGCGTCCACCACCCAGTGGCACCATTAATAGAGGGCGGGTGATTAGAGCTACTACTACAGAAGTAATAAGTCCAATAGTCACATATTTGACTTCAAACTTACCTGAAAGCACCAGCCAGAAGCCAAAAAGCACAAGAGTCAAAATCACAAAAGAAGCCGTCTCTGAACCGGCCTTGTTTTTATTCACAGCCGGTACACTTTGCTTGTCCAATTAAAATTCACCTCAGCAGCAAACAAAATATTTTACGTCATCGAAAGCCCCTTAAATTTAGGTTAAAACTAATTATCTTTTCGTCAACAGCGCAAAAAGAGTCTATATGTTTTATACGCCCAGGGGTTCAGAAATTAAAACTCCCAGTACTTAACTTAAATCGAGTAATTAATATATTCGCTATCTATTAAAAAAATCCTACCTAAATATAAAATTATTTATAAAATACATTATGTTGATCTGGCAATAAGAAAACCCTGGCCAATTGCTACCGGTAGGAGCGCCAACCTTATGAACCCTTAATAGACAATCGAGTAGGAGGCGAGTAATTATTTTACTCGCCGTCCCCTCACACCACCGGACATACGGGCCCGTATCCGGCG
>JAAYGJ010000220.1 GCA_012727745.1 Clostridia bacterium
GAAGTTGCTTCTAAAACCAATGATGTTGCCGGTGACGGTACAACTACAGCTACGGTACTAGCCCAGGCCATTGTTACCGAAGGCTTAAAGAATGTTGCTGCCGGTGCCAACCCGGTGTTTATCAAAAGAGGTATCGATAAGGCAGTAGCTGCCGTCGTAGAAGAAATTGAAAAAATGAGCATCCCGGTAGAATCCAGGGAAAGCATTGCCCACGTCGCTTCTGTTTCCGCCAATGAGCGGGAGATTGGCGAGCTGGTAGCCGAAGCGATGGAGAAAGTAGGCAAAGACGGAGTTATTACCGTAGAGGAATCCAAAGGGACCACAACCTCCATTGAAGTTGTGGAAGGAATGGAATTCGATCGCGGTTATGTTTCCCCCTATTTTGTTACCAATGCTGAAGCGATGGAAGCCGAATTAGATGAACCCTATATACTTATTCATGAAAAGAAAATCACGGCAATTAACGATATGTTGCCGCTGCTGGAAAAAGTGGTACGCACCGGTAAGCCCCTTGTTATAATTGCCGAGGATATCGAGGGTGAAGCCCTGGCCACGCTGGTGGTCAATAAACTGCGTGGTACACTGAATTGTGCTGCCGTAAAGGCCCCCGGCTTTGGTGACCGGCGCAAGGCCATGATGGAGGATATCGCTATCCTTACCGAAGGGACATTTATTTCCGAGGATTTAGGCATCAAGCTGGATAATGTTGACCTCAACATGCTGGGCCGGGCCAAGAAGGTTAAGATTACCAAAGAAAAGACTACTATCGTTGAAGGCTACGGTAAGAAAGAAGCTATTGACGCCCGGGTGGCCCAGATCAAGAAACAAATTGAAGAAACCGATTCTGATTATGACCGGGAGAAACTTCAGGAGCGCCTGGCTAAACTGGCTGGCGGCGTGGCTGTCATCAAAGTTGGGGCAGCTACGGAAACTGAACTCAAAGAAAAGAAACATCGGGTGGAGGATGCCCTGTCTGCTACCCGCGCTGCAGTTGAAGAAGGCATTGTTGCCGGTGGCGGTGCCAGCCTGGTGCATGCTATTCCGGCCGTAGATAAAATTAAAGCCGAAGGCGATGAGGCTGTTGGCGTTAAGATTATCAGGCGGGCTTTAGAAGAACCCCTGCGTCAGATTGCGGCCAATGCCGGCCTCGAAGGTTCGGTTATTGTAGAACGGGTTCGCAATGAAAAACCGGGTATTGGCTTTGATGCGGTTACTGAGGAATACGTAGATATGGTCAAAGCCGGTATTGTTGACCCGGCCAAAGTTACCCGGAGCGCTTTGCAAAACGCTGCCAGTATTGCTTCTATGTTGCTTACCACTGAAGCTTTAATAGCAGAAATTCCCAAGGAAGAAAAGACGCCGCCCATGCCGCCGGGTGGAGGAATGGATTACTAAAGCTTGTAACGAAGAGAGCCAGGATTTTTACCAGCCTGGCTCTTTGTTTTTATCCGATTTGCCCGGCAGGTGCCAGCTGGAAAAAGCCTAGCCGGCTCCGGCGGGTTTTTTTGTAACTGGAGTCATACCTCCCTTTAGCAAGCATATAAATATAAGAGCAATATGCTTGTCCGGGGGGATCAGGGTGCGCAACGAATGGGATTGGGAAGATATTAAAGGAGCGCCGCTGGGCTGGACAGGGCCGGAAAGGAATTTGCCACCGCTGAAGTTTCCTCGTCTCTGGCTCCGGCAAGGATTAATTGCTACAGCCCTTTTTGTAGCGATTACACTTATCTTTCGTCTTGACGGCTATGCGGCCCGGCAATTGCAACTGGGGCTTAGTCACTACTTAACCGAACCAGCAGCTGATTATACCGCAGCGGTTACTGAGACGGTACGTTCAGCTATGTGGCTGGATGCTTATGACCGTTGGGTTTATCATACTTTTAACGCAGGCCCGGAAACTGTACCGGTAAGCTCTATGGCGAGTCTTGCTTTACCCCTTTCGGGCACTATTAGCCGCCCCTATGGCCCCGTAATAGTAGATGGGCAGCAATATTTTCATGCAGGCATTGATATTGTAGCTCCCGGTGGCAGCGGAGTACAGGCAGCGCTGGCAGGCCGGGTGATAAGGAACGCTGAAGATCCTTTGCTAGGAAAGGTAGTAGAAATAGATCATGGCCAGGGGCTGGTAACTGTATATGGGACCCTTGGCCAGGTGCAGGTTGACAGCGGTCAGGTGGTGGCCAGAGGAGAGCTTATCGCCACCCTGGCCGGCGGCCGGGAGGCTCAGCTCCATTTTGAAGTGAGGCAGAACGGCCAGGCAGTAGACCCTGCACCTTTGTTCACAACCGGGGATAAAATTTAGAATTATGCGGGTTGCACGCTGGGGAGCAACAGAAATAATATTTAATGATTACTTTATTCTCTTGCTCGGGCTCTATTTTTTACTGGGCGTACTGCCCCAGGCGCTATTGCTTTTTACCGCTGTAGCCCTCCATGAAGGGTGTCACGCCATAGTAGCATACCGCCTGGGCTGGCGGGTAAGCAGTGTAGAACTCTTCCCCTTTGGAGGAGTAGCACGCTTGCAGAGACCTACTGGCAGGCAACCCTGGAGCGAGGCTTTGATTGCCCTGGCCGGCCCGGCGGCAAGTTTAGGGATGGCCCTGATTCTGGTGTTTGTTTGCCAGGCTTTAAAACCGGCGCCGTCCTGGTTGCTTTTTTTCGCCCGGGTAAACCTCATCCTGGGTCTTTTTAATCTCTGGCCGGGTTTGCCGCTGGATGGGGGGCGTCTCTACCGGGCTTGGCGGTCACAGCAATGCGGCTGGGCGCAGGCTACCCTGGAAGGTGTGTACGGCGGCTGGTTACTGGCAATTACTCTGGGCCTTACAAGTTGTTTAGGGTATTACCTGCGTATGGTGGACCTGCAGGGCCTGGTCTTGGCCCTTTTCATTTATTATGCTGCTCAAGGGGAAAGGGAGGCAGTGCCTTATATGTTCTGGCAGGATTTCTGGCAGCGGCGAAACCGGAATAAATTTTTAATGACAGGCAAGGCTAGGTGGCTGGTTGCAGAGCATAACCTTCCTTCAACCAGATTGGTTCGCCATTTTGCTGCTCATGCCTATAATCTGGTTGCTGTAATTGACACTGAGGGCAGGCTGGCAGGAATATTAACCGAAACTGAAATAATGGGCGCAATTATGGCCGGCCGGACCGGGTTAACTCTAAAGGAAATTCTGGCTAATAAATTATGACCTGGAGAAGTAGCTGGAACACAAGTAAATAGGGATACGGGACCATATTTGCAAAATTTAGTTTAATGTTATATTATGAGATGGATTATTACCCATACCTGTTCCTTTCTCTAACAGCTAAAATCTGCCTTCTATTGTAGTCTAAGTATAGCCAGGTGAGATTGTAGAAACCGTAGCTGGCAGGGTACAGGTATATTTTTTATTTATTACCTGCTATACTAAAGACCAGCAAAAGATCAATATAGCTATACTGAGAGGCGAAGTAATTGCAGATCAACGATTGGCAAAAGCTGCTAAAAAAGGTGCGCAAACCGGGACGCTATCTGGGTAACGAGTATAATGCTATCCATAAAGACTGGGAAGACCATCATGTTCGCATGGTCTTTGTGTATCCTGATTTATATGAAGTGGGCATGTCCCATCTGGGGCTGGCGATACTTTATGGTGCAGTTAATGAGCAACCGGGCATGTTAATGGAACGCTCGTTTGCCCCCGGGGAAGACCTGGAAGCATTGTTGCGGGAAAACCATATTCCCCTCTTTAGCCTGGAATCACATCGGCCTTTAACTGACTTTGACGTTCTGGGGATTACTCTCCAGTATGAAATGAGTTATACTACGGTGCTCAATATTCTTGATTTAGCCGGTATTCCGTTGTTGGCGTACCAGCGCAGGGCGGGGCACCCTCTGGTTGTTGGTGGTGGCCCGGCGGTGGCCAACCCGGAGCCGTTAGCTCCTTTTTTTGATTGTTTTCTGCTAGGTGATGGCGAAGAGGCCCTGCCTGAACTATTGAACTTGCTGGCGAGTCTAAAAGAACAAGGCACAGCTTGTGAACGTCAGGAAGTCCTGCGAGAAATAGCTGCTTTACCCGGGTTTTATGTACCTTCACTATATAGGGTAAATTACCAGCAAGATGGTACTATAGCTGCAGTTGAGCCCGTTGTTCCGGGCTTGCCGCAGCGGGTGAAAAAGAGGGTTGTGCCGGATTTAAACCGGGCTTATTTTCCTACCCGGCCCATAGTACCATATTTGGAGGTTATTCATGACCGTATTATGCTGGAGGTGATGCGGGGCTGCAGCCACGGCTGCCGTTTTTGCCAGGCCGGAGCCATTTATCGCCCGGTGAGGGAAAGGAAGCGAGAGCTTCTACTCAGGCAGGCGGAGGAACTGGTACGCCATACCGGCCATGAGGAAATTTCCCTTACTTCTTTAAGTACTGCCGACTATTCGCAGGTTGAGGAGCTGGCCCGCACCCTGGCTGATATCTATGCCGGGCAGGGGATAAGCATATCTCTGCCTTCTTTGCGGGTTGACGCTTTCAGCGTGCGTCTGGCTGAAGCGGTACAGCGGGTACGTAAAAGCACGCTTACTTTTGCGCCGGAGGCGGGTAGCCAGCGCTTGCGGAATGTGATTAATAAAGGCGTTAATGAAGAGGATATTATGACCGCTACAGGGGAGGCTTTCCGGGCGGGCTGGCAGGCGATTAAACTTTATTTCATGCTGGGACTGCCTACCGAAACAGAAGCCGATTTGCTGGGCATCGTTGACCTGGCACGGGATATACTCCGGCAGGGCCGGGAGCTTTCAGACAAAAAACCGACCGTAACCGTCAGCGTATCTTCTTTTGTGCCCAAGGCCCAGACAGCCTTCCAGTGGGAACCTCAAGACCGCCTGGAAGTTATAAAAGAAAAACAGCAGCTTATCCGCTCTCAACTTAAAGGGCCGGGCTTGCGCTATAACTGGCATCAGCCGGAGGTGAGCTTTATTGAGGCGGTACTGTCCCGTGGCGACCGCCGCCTGGCACCGGCAATTATGGCCGCCTGGCGCCGGGGTGCACGGCTGGAAGGCTGGTCAGAAAACTTCCATTACGGGTACTGGCTGGAAGCTTTTCGGGAAACGGGTATCGACCCAGAGTTTTATGCTTACCGGCAGCGCCGGGATGATGAAATTTTTCCGTGGGATCACCTGGATTTTGGTATCAGCAAGAATTTCTTGCAAAAAGAACGCCAGCGGGCCTTTGCCGGGCAATTAACCGAGGATTGTCGTAGAGGACGTTGTTCTGGTTGCGGGGTTTGCCCGGGGCTGGATGTCAGCCTCTGCCTGGCAGAAGGAGGGCGGGATTAGTGCGGCTGAGACTTAAATACAGCAAAATTGGCACAGCAGCTTTCCTGGGACACCTGGAAATGCTGCGCTTGTGGCAGCGGGCTCTGCGCCGGGCCGGGTTGCCACTGGCCTATAGCAAGGGCTTTAATCCCCACCCTCGGCTGGCATTTGGCCCTGCCCTGGCTGTAGGCGTGGAGAGCCTGGCCGAATATCTGGACGTAGGATTAACTGAAGAGGTAAACCCGGTAGCAACAAAAAATAGACTGCAGGCTGAATTGCCTGCCGGTCTTAAGCTATTAAAGGTTATACCTGTTCCAGACGGAACCCGGGCTTTGACGGCTGTCATTGACCTTGCTGCCTACCAGGCAAGCTGGTATCTACCGCCCGCAGTAGAATTGTTGCAGCAAAGGATTGAAGCTTTATTGGCCAGGGAATTAGTTGTAGTAAGCTGCCCGGGGCGCCGGGGTGAGAAATTAAAAGACATTCGCCCTGGTATTTATAAACTGAGCCTTACAGCGGATAACAGGTTGGACATGCTGTTGCAATCCAGTGCTGAAGGCAGCGTGAGACCGGAACAGGTCATAAAAGCGCTGGACTGGCAAGAGCCGGACCGGATTGTCCGTACAGGTTTATTTACCCGCCGGGGTGATGTTCTGCTGGCCCCGGAGGAAGTTATTTGATCTGGGAAGGTCGAGTTTAGTGATAAAAGAGATATTGCTCCAGGTTGATGCCGATGAGACGGCAGTTGCTGTCCTGGAGGACGAACGTTTAATGGAGATTTATCTAGAAAGGACAGGTAGTCGGCGCCTGGTGGGTAATATTTATAAAGGTCAGGTAGCCAATGTATTGCCGGGAATGCAGGCGGCTTTTGTCGATATCGGCTTGGAAAAGAATGCTTTTTTGTATGTTGATGATACCAGCGGCATTGAAGCCTTGGAGGGAAATACTATCCCCCGTTCCCGGCGGGGCATAATTGATGTAGTCAGGGAAGGACAGGAAATAATTGTCCAGGTTACCAAAGAGCCAGAGGGGACTAAAGGTGCCAGGGTAACCACCCAGATTACCTTACCGGGACGTTATCTGGTATTAATGCCGACGGTAAATTATGTCGGCATATCGCGCCGCATTGAAGACGAGGCAGAAAGGGAACGGTTGAAAGCTATTGCCCGCAAAGCTAAGCCGCGCCGCATGGGACTAATAATCCGTACGGTAGCTGCCGGGATCGATGCTGCTGAGTTAAGCCAGGAAGTTAAAGTTCTGTGCCAAACCTGGAGACGGATACGCCAGAGGGCCCGGCGCAAGAGCGCACCCTGTTTGATTCACCACGATATCGAACTGACTTTACGAATTTTAAGGGACCTGTATAATGAAGATACTGACAGGTTGCTGGTTAATTCCCGGGAAGTTTATGCCAGAGTGCTTGAAGTGCTTGAGGGGAAAATGTCTGACTTGCGTCAGCGGGTGATCCTCAAGGAAGGGGAAGATCTTTTTAGCCTTTATGGTGTCCAAAACCAGATGGATCAGGCCTTGAAGAATAAAGTCTGGCTTAAAAGAGGAGGCTACTTAATTATTGATCATATGGAAGCATTGACTGCTATTGATGTCAATACCGGCAAATATGTTGGGCGTAATAATCTGGCCGATACGGTCTTAACAACTAATCTTGAAGCAGCGGCAGAGGTAGCCCGCCAGCTGCGCTTGCGTAATATTGGCGGTATTATCATAGTGGATTTTATCGATATGGATGATCCTTCACATCGGGAACAGGTGCTTAAAATATTGGAGCAAGAGCTTAGCCGGGATAAAACTAAAACCCAGGTACTTGGTTTTACCCGCCTGGGGCTGCTGGAAATGACCCGCAAAAAGGCCAGGCAGGGTTTAGAAAATATGCTACAAAAAGAATGCCCTTATTGCCAGGGCAAAGGCAAAGTACTATCAGAAGAGACTGTAGCCCTGAAAGCCAGGAAAGAGGTGGTGCAGCGGGCTTTTAACAGCAAAGCCCGGGCTCTGCTGATAGA
>JAAYGJ010000221.1 GCA_012727745.1 Clostridia bacterium
GCTGAATGACCTTATTCCCCGGTCATCGCTGGTAGTGCCGGTGGACAGCGTCAGAGCGCGGGGCCGGGACTTATTTCAGATTGCTAAAGAACAGGGGCTGGAAGGGATTGTGGCCAAGCAAATGCAAAGCCCCTATGTGCCCGGGGAAAAAACAGGCTACTGGTTTAAGATTAAGGCCTTCCGTCACTTGAATGCTAAAATAGTCGGCTATAGACGGGGAAACGGTGTATCGCTTTTATTAGCGATAGAAGACGAAAATGGGTTTAACAATATCGGTAACGCCGGTACCGGTTTAAGTTACGAGCAGTGGCAGGAGTTGCTTCGAGAACTGGACAAGCACAAAATAGCAAGCTGTCCTATCAAAGACTGCAAAGCTCCTGCTGATGTAACCTGGGTGCAACCCAGAATTGCGGTGCGGGTGAAATACCTCGAACAGAAAGAAGATTTTAAGCTCAGGAATCCTGTCATAGAGCAGGTGTTAGGTAAATAAATGCCGGTGCTAAAAATAGAAGGGAAAGAAGTACGACTCAGCAACCTGGATAAGGTTTATTTTCCGGCTTTGAATATTACCAAAGGGGAAGTAATAGATTACTACATTAGAATGGCCCCCCATATCCTGCCGCACCTGTTTAACCGCCCCTTCTCCATGCTAAATTTTCCCGACGGCTACGGGAATAAAAGCTTTTACCGCAAGCAATGCCCGCCGGAAGCGCCCCCCTGGATTGAGACTGTTGCCATTCCCTCGTCACGTAAAGGAGAGGTTGATTGGTGCCTGGTAAACAATACGGCTACCCTGGTCTGGATGATCAACCGTTCCTGCATTGAGATGCACACCTGGACTGCCAAAATCTCTGCTTTAGACAGGCCCGATATAGCCCTGATTGACCTGGATCCCAACGGGAACAGCGGTTTTAAAGAAGCTCTACAGTTGGCACGGGCCTACGCTGCTATTTTACAGGAGCTAAAACTTAAGGCCTATGTCAAAACTTCAGGAGCAACGGGGATACACAGTTGTATTCCCTTAAAGCCTGTTCATTCTTTTGCCGAGGTTAGGGAGTTTCTTACTAAAATTAGCCGGCCGGTACTGCAGGCCTATCCCGAAATAGCAACTATGGAAAGGACGATAAAAAAAAGAGGCGATAAGGTTTTGCTGGATGTGCTCCAGAATGCTGCCGGAAAAACCATGCCGCCACCTTATAGCCTCAGGGTTACGCCAACCGCAACGGTCTCCACGCCGCTGTTGTGGCCTGAACTAGAGGATGATACCCTGCTTCCGGAACGGTTTAACATCAATAATATTTTCGAGCGGATTGCCAGGGTAGGGGATATTACTGCAGATTTGCGTGACCTGCAGCAGGTACTGCCACACCTTTAACCGGCTTTTGTTTTTTTCTTTTTGCCGCTGCGGGTTGCTGGCCCCTCTTTTTGGGTAGCCTCTACACTGGCCCGGAGCTTTTCCAACAGGTCTACCACTTTGGGGGGTTCTGCCGGTGGCGCCGCTTCGATGACTTCTTCGCCTTCAATTTTTGCCCGGATGAGCTTCAAGAGCTCTTGCCGGTATTCATCGTGGTACTTGTCAGGGTCGAACTTAGCCGTAAGGTTTTCTACCAGCTGGTTTGCCATTTCCGTTTCAGCCGGGAGGATTTTTACCCTTTGCTCCAGCCTGTCTATGCCGAGCTCTTCGCTAGAGCGAACCTCATCGGCGAAAAACATCGTTTCGAGAGCAAGGACATTGCCTACCAGGCGAATAACACAAAGGTGCTCCTTGTTGCGCAGTGTGACCTTGGCAACCGCAACCCGGCCTTTATCCCGCATAGCATTCCTGAGGATCAGGTAGGGTTTTTCTGCTCCTGCTTCAGGCGCAAGGTAATAGGTCTTGTCAAAAAAGATCGGGTCAACTTCTTCAAGCCTGATGAAATCAACGATCTGGATGTACTTGGCACTTTTGATTGGCAGGTTCTCAAGCTCCTCATCACTTATATGCACAAA
This sequence comes from Clostridia bacterium, assembly GCA_012727745.1. Lineage (GTDB taxonomy): Bacteria > Bacillota > DSM-521 > Neomoorellales > Neomoorellaceae > JAAYGJ01. The sequence continues at coordinate 1,990 of JAAYGJ010000221.1, forward strand.
CTTGCCGGGCTCGTACTCGTAGCCCCTGATAATTTCTTCAATCGGGACTTCTACGTTGCAGTGGGGGCAAAACTTTTTATATTTGAGCGGTGTATTGCATTTTTTGTGCAGGGTTTTAAAGCTTATATTTTCCCTCTGTGTTGCTGCACCCATTTTGA
>JAAYGJ010000222.1 GCA_012727745.1 Clostridia bacterium
GGTCTATGCTGGGCCTTGAACAGGGGGCCGGCCAGCACCCCAGCGAAGCTTCCCGTAGCGGTCGCGGCACCCGGCCCCAGAGAGATACCTTAAGGCAGATACAGGAGACACTGGCAGCAGTTGCTGAGGCAGCTCCGCCCAGGGAAGAAAATTTAAAAACGCTGGTAAAGGAAGTGAGAGCTCACCTGGACTACCAGGCCGCCTTGCCCTCACACTGGCCGGTCAGGGGGCCGATTTCTTCACACTTTGGTTACCGGGTATCACCTTTTGGCTGGCGCCAGGAATTTCATGATGGCCTTGATATAGCCGCCCCGTACGGTACCGAAGTACAGGCTGCTGGAGATGGGGAAGTGATATTTGCCGGTTACCAGGCAGGCTATGGTTACACAATAATTATCGATCATGGTTATGGGTTGACTAGCAAATACAGCCACAATTCCCGCAATCTGGTTAAAGAAGGAGAAAAAGTTACCCGGGGCCAGGTTATCTGTCGGGTAGGCAGCAGCGGTCGCAGTACCGGCCCCCATTTACACTTTGGGGTAATGTTGAATAATCAGCCTGTAGACCCGCTAGATTACCTTGAGGGAGGGGAAAATAGGGATGTTCAAGAAAAAGAAAGACATCAATAACGTCGCCAGTGTGGATACTATTGTGGGCAAGGGCACCAGCATCGAAGGCAAACTGGTTTCGGAGGGAGTTGTTCGTATAGACGGCACTTTTGAAGGAGAACTAAATGTAGAAGGGGACCTGGTCATAGGCGAGGCCGCACAAGTAAAGGCTGTGGTGCAGGCCCGCAACCTGTTAGTTGTGGGGTCTATTAATGGGAATATAGTAACAACCGGGCAGCTTGAGATTGCATCTACCGGCAAGATAAAAGGCGATGTAGAAACAGCTCGCCTGATTATCGAAGCTGGAGGTTTACTGCAAGGTAACTGCAAGATGTCTATTAGCGATGAGGTATAGATCTACTGGAGCCCCTGGGCGACGGCTACACCCTGGTGGTAGTCGCAGGCCCGTTTTATCCCCAGATACAGTGACTTAGCAATTAGCTGCGCCATCTGCATAACAATACTTAAACGGGTATTTTGCAACACAAAATATTCCATGTAACCGCCAACATTGACAATACCTGTAAAATGTATGTCTCCCACTTCCGGGAGATTTTTATTTACCCCGGCTCCCGGTTTTAAAGAACCTAATGCCAAGGTAATTGAACCGACGCTTTCAGCCTGGCCAAGGCAGGCGTCTACCGCAATTATCAGAGGATTAGGGTGCCGGGCTTTGATAGCCGCCAATTTACTATCCAGATTACTGGCATGGACCGGATCGTCAAGGGTGCCATAGACGGCAAAGGGCAAATTGGGTATGCGGCTAAGATTGGTTCCCACCAGAGGCCCCAGACAGTCGCCGGTAGAACGGTCGGTGCCAATGCCTATCACTACGATGGGCTGTTTTCCTTCAGGGTTTAGCAACAGCAAGTGCTCAGTAAGAGCCTGACTGAGTTGTTCAACAGCCCGCTTATCCTGGTAATTATATTTAACCCTGGAAGGGGGAGGGGCTACCCTGGCCTGCTTGTGTGAAAAGAAAGGAATGGGAGCCATACTTTACCTCCTGAGTAGCTTTGTGCCTAGAGTATATGCCATAATTAACATTTTTATACTAGGAGGCTTATCCGGATACATATGATGTATAAAGATAAGCGAGGGGGAGCACACCATCAGGGCGGAACTGGCGGTCGCAGTAGCATTACTGGGCACTTTAATTGGAGCCGGCTTTGCCTCCGGGCAGGAACTGGTGCAATTTTTTCTTTCCCTGGGCCACAGGGGCAAAGCTGCCGTTATATTGGCCGGGTTATTGCTCAGCCTGGCGGCGGGGCAGGTCCGTTCCCTGGCCATTAACAGGGGAACAGTGTCTTATCATGATTTTTTAACGATGCTGCTGGGCAACTGGCAACTGCCAGCCGATATAGCGATCGCGTCTTTCCTGTTTGGAGGGCTGGTTATTATGCTGGCAGGGTCAGGGGCGGTGTTCCGCCAGTATTTTGGCCTATGTTCTCTAAGCGGTATCTTGGCCTGCAGCGGCGTAGCACTGCTAGCTTCTACCGGCAGAGGACGAAGTCTGCTGGTATTAAATACCTTGCTGGTCCCGGTAATGCTGGCAATCATGCTGTTAGCCGTTGCCAGCCAACTCAAATACCAGCCTCGGGGAATTGCCTCAATTCCGGTCGCAGGTGGCCTGGTTAGCGCCAACTGGGTTCTTAATGCGTTTCTGTACGCAACTTATAATATGATCGGCGGCATGGTTTTATTAACCTCTCTGCCTGAAACTAGGCGGGGTATCTGGGGGGCAAGGCTGGCAGGATTGTTGCTTGGAGTAGCGGCCTATTTTTTGGTGATGGCTCTGGCCTGCTTGAGCCCTCCTGAGCTGCGATTGGAACTACCGATGCTTCAAGTAGTGACTAATAGTCAGCCCCAGTTACTTAGCCTTTATGCCCTGGCCCTGTGGCTGGCTATGGTAACTACTGCTGCCAGCCAGCTGTATGGCCTGGTAGCAAGGGTAGCGCAGTCATTTAGTATTTGCAGCGAGGCTGCTGCGATAGGGATACTATTACTTGCTTTACCAGCAGCTACCCTGGGCTTTGCCAGCCTGGTAAGCTGGATATATCCTTTATATGGTTATCTGGGACTGTTATTAATAATTCAAGCCATTATTCGGTATTTAACTAAGCGTTATTTTTAGGCAGGAGTTTTAGTTGCTTTTGTCGAAATGAGCATTCATAAAAAATTGGAGGGAGAGTAAGTAATATGGTGTCAGGCTGCCCTGGAACTTGGTGCCGGGGGACGGCACAAGTAGCGCTGCTTACAGTTGTTCTGATGCTGTTAGTTCTTGCGGGTGGCTGCAATAGATCAGCGGCACCTCTAAGTGAAGAAAATAACCAAACAGTCAAGGAAACTCGCCCTCTGCTTTATGATCGGGAATTAAGTCAGGTTATAGTGTATTATCTGTCCAAAGATGGAGCTTATTTGGTTCCGGTAACAGTGGCATTTAACCCAACCCGGGAAGTGACCAAAGTAGCGGTTGAAAAATTACTGGCCGGGCCCAAAGATGATAATTTAAGGCCAGTAATACCCGCTGGAGTTAAACTGAGGGAAGTATATACGATTAACAATAAAACTGTTTATATAGATTTTACGAGGGATTTTTTGCAAATATCTGATACTGAACAAGCTGAAATAGCCCTCAAAGCACTGGTAGCGACAGTAACCGAACTGAACAGGGAACAGAGCGTGCAAGTCCTGGTGGAGGGAAAGATAGTCGAGGAGGTGGCTGGAGTTAAAATTAATGCTCCGCTGCAACGGGCTGCTTATATAAATAGTTTGCTGACAGAAGAAAACGAGCAGGGAGTAACGGTATATTTTAGCGATGCTACCGTCCTATATTTTATTCCGGTTGCAGTTGCTTTGCCTGCCGGTAGCGATGAAAATGATTTGCCGCGGGCAGCGGTTGAGGCTTTGTTGGCAGGGCCGCCACCAGACTGCGGACTGGTGCGCACCGTGTGGCCTGATACCAGGCTGTTAGATTTTAAGCTTGAGGATGGACTGGCTACAGTCGATTTGAGCAAGGAAGCAGTCGGTTACGGTGGCGGCACGACCGCCGAAGGGGCTCTTGTTAATTCTTTGCTGTATACTTTAACCGGTTTTGATGAGATAAATCAGGTGCAGTTGCTAATTGAAGGCCAAAAAAGAGAATACCTGCCTGAGGGGACAGAAATTGACGAGCCCTTAAGCCGACCGGAACAAATTAATCTCCAGCCTAGTTAAGGTCAATAGGAATTCGCCGCTGTTGCTGGTTTGCTGCCATGGGGATGCGGATATGGAGAATACCGTTTTTATAATTGGCGCTGGCCTTTTCAGGCTGCACTTTGACCGGTAGGGTTACAGTGCGGGCAAAACTGCCAAAATAACGTTCAGAACGGTGATAATTGTGTTCTTCAGCTTGCTCTTCACGGCGCACTTCCCCGCGGATTGACAAAGTGTCTTCAGTAGCAGTTATTTCCACATCATCTTTTGAGGCAAGTCCCGGCAATTCAATATTGGCAACAATCTCATTGCCGCTTTGATATATATCAAAGCGGGGACCGCTCTCGGCAAAACCAGACAAGAAATTGCGAAACATTTCCTCACGTACGTTTGCCAAGTCGCGCCACGGGCGCCAGGGGCTGATGCTCATAAAGATACCTCCTGCTTCTACCATAGTATTAGCTAATGTGTTAAATATTTTTTGCCTTAACAGTTAATTTATACGTGAACATTTGCAGAACTGGTACTGCTGGTGGGACCAGTTCTATGTTTTTATTGCCGCTGCTCCGGGCAGTGCGCACCGAGATAGATGAAAATTGCCGGCTGGCATTTTTGTTTGGGGTCAGCAATAAGACCGAGACCCTATGGGACTGATATGCACC
>JAAYGJ010000223.1 GCA_012727745.1 Clostridia bacterium
ACATCCTACGTTTTACACAGGGGAGGGTAGCAGTTGATCTTTAACGTCATTACCGAACTCCTGGGCGGCCTGGCCCTTTTCCTTTACGGCATGCACCTTATCAGTTCCGGCCTGCAGAAAGCAGCCGCCCGCCAGGCCCAGCAGCTTCTGGGAGCGGTAACGAAGAACCGCGTCTTCGGCGTCCTGGCCGGCTTGGTGGTGACAATCTTTCTCCAGTCCAGTGCTGTGACCACGGTGCTGCTGGTCGGTTTTGTCAGCGCCGGCCTGATGAGTTTAAGCCAGGCTCTGGGGGTTATTCTGGGCGCGGCTATCGGTTCCACCCTTACAGCCCAGCTGATCGCCTTCCGGCTCAGCGATTACGCCCTCTGGGCGGTAGTAGGCGGACTTATTCCCTACCTTTTTGCCAAACGTTTGCGCTGGCGCCACCTGGGCGAAGCCCTTATCGGTTTTGGCCTTATTTTTTATGGTGCGGCCTTAATGGGCACGGCAGTAGCTCCGCTTAACAACCTGCCTGGTTTTGCCGCTGTTTTAAGCCGGCTGGCTGCCAGCCCCTGGCTGATGTTGCTGGTAGCTACTCTATTTACTGCTGTTGTCCAGGCCAGTGCCGCCACGGTGGTTCTGGCCATGACCCTGGCGGCCCAGGGGGTCTTAGGCCTGGAAGCGGCCCTGGCAATCGTTCTGGGCGCCAACCTGGGAACAACAGCCACGGCTCTCATCTCCAGCATCGCCCTTTCCCGGGAGGCCAAGCGGGTGGCGCTGGCCCATTTTTTCTTTAAACTGGGCGGGGTGCTGCTTTTCATGCCCTTCCTGGGCCTTTATACCCAGCTGGCCCTGCTGACCTCGGACGATATTTCTCGCCAGGTGGCCAACGCCCATACCCTTTTTAATGTAATCAATATGATAGTGTTTATATCTTTCACCCACCTGGTGGGACAGCTGACGGTACGGATCCTGCCTGACGCCCCCGAAGAGGAAAAAGTGGCCAAATATCTGGACGAATCAGTGCTGGACGTGCCGGAGCTGGCCCTGTCACAGGCCACCCAGGAGCTGCTGCGCATTGCCGACATTATCCGGGAAGAAATGTTTCCCCGGGTGATGCAGCCCCTGGCCCGACGAGAGGTAGATCTGATGCAAAAATTGCGGCGCCTGGATGGTATTGTGGACTATATTTACCACGCTGTAGCCCGCTACCTATCCAAGTTGAGCCGGGGCAGCCTTACTGAAGAACAGCAGCTGGCCCAGACCAGCCTGCTGTACATTGCCAATGACCTGGAGCACATTGGCGACGTGGTGGTAGAAATGGCCCGCCATTGGGGCAAGATCGAGAAGAGCGGCATTGATTTTTCCCCTGAAGGACAGGCTGAAATTGAGGAGATGTTCAGCCGGGTTAAAGACAATTTTGCCCTGGCTATGGAGGCTGTTGCCAACAATGACGAGACTCTGGCGGCCCAGGTGGTCCGCGGCCATCCGGAAATACTGCGTATGGAGAAAAACCTGCGCTACTCCCATTTCCAGCGCCTGCAGGCAGAGGACCGGCTCGCCTTGGAGACTACGGCGGCCCATACTGACCTTATCAACCAGCTCCTGCGGCTCAATAGCCACAGCGTCAGCATAGCCCAGGCGGTTATGGGCATTATTTAAAGTTAATGGAATAAGATTGCGTCCAGGGTGTTTTTTTGCTAAACTAGCTTTTTGAATAATACATAAGCACATTATAGAGATAAGGAGTGTTGACTTTGGAAGGCACCTGGTTTTCCGAACTGCAAACCCCTAGCATGGCCCTTTCCTTAAAGTTGAAACAAACCCTGCATCACGAAAAGACGCCTTACCAGGAACTGGCGGTGGTAGATACGGAGGCCTACGGGAGGATGCTGCTCCTGGACAACATAATCATGACCACCGTTGGCGACGAATTTTTCTACCATGAGATGATAACCCACGTACCACTTAATACCCATCCCAACCCGCGGAAGGTTTTAGTTATTGGCGGCGGCGACGGTGGCGCCATCCGCGAGATTGTCAAGTACCCTTCGATAGAAAAGGCAGTAATGGTGGAGATTGACGCCCGGGTAGAGAGCCGCTTTGAGGACGGCAGCGAGCATGTACGCCAGACAGAAAATGCCTACGTCGTGATTATAGTCGATTCCACCGATCCCATCGGCCCGGCGGTAGGCCTTTTCAGCGCCGAATTCTACCGCAATGTTTACAAAGCTCTAAAAGCGGACGGGCTTTTTGTGGCCCAGACCGAGTCGCCCCTGTTTAATGCCAAACTAATCCGCCGCCTGCAGGACGATATAAAGAGCATTTTCCCCATTACCCGCCTGTACCTAACCACAGTACCCACCTACCCCGGCGGTCTCTGGAGTTTCAGCATGGGCAGCAAAAAATATGACCCGCTGGAAGTGAACTGGCGAGAGGCTCCTCAGGTCAAGACCCGCTATTATACCCCGGCTATTCACCAGGGGGCTTTTGCCCTGCCGCCTTTTGTGCAGGAGATACTGGAAGCACCGCCGGAAGAGGAATATTAATGTTTCTGGCTAGCAGTGACAACTATGCTGAAGCCCGGGCAGTGCTGGTGGGGCTGCCCTTTGATGCCACCACCAGCTTTCGTCCCGGGGCCCGCTGGGGCCCCCAGGCCATCCGCAACGTATCGGAGGTGCTGGAGGAATACAGCCCTTACCTGCAAAAAGACCTGGGCGAAGTTTCTTTTTACGATGCGGGGGATCTTGAACTTTCGCCGGGGCAGGTGGAGGCCAGCCTTAAGCAAATCAAGGCAGCGGCAGCGGACCTTCTTGAGGCAGGCAAATTGCCCATCTTTTTAGGCGGCGAACACCTGGTGAGCTATCCCCTAATCCAGGCGGCTTACCGCCGCTATCCTGACCTGGCAGTGCTCCATTTTGACGCCCATGCCGACCTGCGGGAAGAGTACCTGGGGGCGAGGCTTTCCCATGCTACGGTAATGCGTCTGGTGGCAGAGGAAATCGGGTCCGGCCGCCTCTACCAGTTTGGCATCCGCTCCGGCACCTGGGGCGAATTCGCTTACGGCCAGCAGCATACTAACTTTTTCATGGACGCTATAACAACGCCGCTAAGCAAGCTGGCCCCCGAACTGGCGCAGCGGCAGCGGCCCCTTTATGTCAGCATTGACATCGATGTCCTTGACCCGGCCTATGCTCCCGGCACCGGCACCCCCGAGCCGGGCGGCTGCACGCCCCAGGAAATCTTCAAAGCCATACAGCTGCTAAAGGACGCCAACGTGGTGGCCTTTGACCTGGTAGAGCTCTGCCCGGCCTACGACCAGAGCAGTATCACTGCCGTACTGGCAGCTAAAATCGTCCGCGAAGCAATACTCGCCTGGGGAAGCTAAAGCAGCGTACTAAAAACCCCGTCCTTACAAGCAAGGACGGGGGTTAAAAAGTACCCTTCGTATTATCTGTAGTTATTTGGAGGCTGCCTTTAAATTCAAGGGATTGCGGGCAAAGTAATCTACAATAAAGGCCAGGAAGACCCCTACCATCAGGCTCAAAACTCCAGCCAGGGCTACATTGAGCTTTCTGTTAGGGTGAATCGGAGCAGGCTGCTCTGACATGGAGATAACTTGCAGGGGTTTAAGGTTTTGCAGCTGTTTCTCAAGGCTGGAGTAAGAATCCTCCAGGGACACGTACTTGTCATTCAGGCTTGTCAACAGGTTCATAGCTTCAAGGTGTTGCGAAATTATATCGATATTGCTCATATTTTGGTTTTCAAGCTCACTTATAACGGCTTCAGTGGCGGCAATTTGTTGTTCCACCTGTTCCAACCTGGCCTTTATCGTTTCGCTTTTTTCCCTTATTTGCTCCTGTGCTTGCTCATAGGCCGGTTGGCTCTGTTCCGCAAACAGCTCAATTATTTTAGCTAGTATCCCCTGGGCCTGGGCCGGTTCGTCCCGGGTCACAGTAATTTTGAGGTAAGGAGTGTCTTTGACTGCCTCCGCTTGAACGGACTGCTTGATGGACTGGAGCTTGCCAGGCTCCATCGCAGGAATAAATGCCTTCGCTGCTTCGCCCAAAATTGTATCGCCAAGGATAATTTCCCGGGCAGCAGATATATCGCAGAAAAAGGGGTCGTTGAAATTACCGAGGTAAAGGGTAGCGCTGCTGACATAAACCGGTTGCTGGACTAAAAAACTGATCAAGCCGCTGGTGAGCACGGCTATCAGGAAGAGAGCCACGATCATTTTGCGGTAGCGCCAGAGAACCAGTACTAAGTCTCTCAATTCGATTTCATCCATATGTTGTTGCTCCAAAATTTCGTTACCTCCCAAACCATTTCATCCCTTATGCGTCCTTATTCGGCATAAAACCTCAAATTTCCTGCCGGGAAATAATGTGCCCGGTGAGGCTTGTACAGAAAAATTCATGGATATAGATCTGCTAATGAGATGGCAGCATAATCAGAGGTGCCAAAATATGGGTGGCAATTAAACTTGCAATTAACCCTTATCGTAGCAGTAATACAAAAGTATTTGACTTAGGCGGGGGAGCATGCTATAATACCTTTTGCAACAGGATATACGGGCGGGTAGCTCAGTGGGAGAGCACCTGCCTTACAAGCAGGGGGTCGGCAGTTCAAATCTGCCACTGCCCACCATGAAAGAAGCAAGAGATACTTGCTTTTTGTACACGGAGCCGTAGTGTAGCGGTTTAACATGTCGGCCTGTCACGCCGAAGATCGCGGGTTCAAATCCCGTCGGCTCCGCCATCCATGCCTCGGTAGCTCAGTTGGTAGAGCAGTGGACTGAAAATCCACGTGTCGGCGGTTCGATTCCGCCCTGAGGCACCATTGAAACACTCCTTCTTGAGCGGAGGATTCAAGCAGGAGTGTTTTATTTTTCTATTTATGCCCGTCACCGGCTGGCAGGTTTAACATGCCCCTGAATACTCATAGAACCCCTATTCGCTCTAGACTTTAATAAGCAGCTGTAATAAAATTACATCAGGGGTGATGATATGTTGCTAGATACTCTGGTGGAAGAACTGGCCAAGCTACAGCCGGAGGAACTCAAAAATGTTCTGGACCGATTGGAAAAACGCCTGCGTTCTAATAAGCAGATAGCGCTGGCAGAAGAGATTATAGAAAAATACAGACCGGCCCTGGAGGAACTAGCAAAATGAAGTGGATAGACGTTGATACGGTTAAAGCAATCCATTGCCGGGTAATAAAAGCTACTGGCGGGATAGATGCCATACGGGACGAAAAATTGCTGGTAAGCGCCATAAACGCGCCGTTGGCCACCTTTGATGGGAAGGAATTGTATCCTGACCTTATAACGAAGGTGGCCGTTTTGTTAGAACGTTGCCTGAAACCCTCAAGCAGGACATCCTTGCCGACTGTCGAAATAAGAAAAACGTTGCCGTAAAACGATCAATGCGGGGTGTCCTGTTTGCCGGGTAATACTGTAGATGTCCGCCTTAGACTGTCAAAACTGGAACTGCAGGTAGCGACTTTGTCCCGGGCCGGCCTTACCCGCTGGCAAATCGCTGCCGTTCTGGGCCTCCGCAAAGGGACCATAAAATCACAGCTGGAGCGGGTGAAATATAAACTGGGCCCTGACTGGAAAGAAAACGCCAGCCTCAGGTGGCCAATACTCGACCCGGATGTGCAGCAGGCTGTCCGGGATTTAAAAATCCCTGCCGGCTTCGGGAGCGGCAGGGAAGGGTCTGCTGCACCCGGGCAAAAAGAAAACTTAACCCCTGATACTGGGGGACAGGCCCCGCCCGCTGCCGCTAGCGGGCCTGTAGCCGCCCTGCCGGCAGACAACGAAATAGCGGCAACGCTAACCAGGCAAAACATCGGCTTTGACACGGCCAGGCAGGCGCTGGAAGGCGGCCTGTCTCCTGAAGAAGCTGCCATAATCCATCTCCAGGGGCTGCCCTCCAGGGCAGGCAGTACTTATTTAAAAAAAGCCCGCTCCGTGCAGTGGCAGATTATGCTAAATAAAGACCGCACCCTCTATGTCAATCCCGGCGCCCGCTTCTGGCTAAAACCGGCTCTGGGTTTCCTGACGGACAACCGTTACCTGCGCTTTTTTCACAGCGATAAAACAAGTGAGCCTTACCGCCCCTGGTGGTTACCCTACATCAGCAGCAACCGCGTCAGGGCTACCAGGGCCGCCTATTACAAGATGGCAGACAACAGCGCGGCTGAGTACAGCCGCTTCTATCTGGACAAATGGATTAAAGGCGAACTGGAACTTTACGCAGCCCGTTTGCACGCTTTGATGCAGCAGCGCTGGCAGGCCTTGCACCGCATTGCCCGTTCTGCCGGGCGGGGAACACCGGAAGCTCCACCCACCCTGGAAGAGTTAATAACCGCGGCGCAGGCAGCTCTGGGGCTGGACTAGGGTAACCGGGGCAGGGGCTGGAGCAGTATTAGCGTATCACTTTAAAGGCATTATATTTAAGCTAGCAGCAATATCTACAGAAAAATGAGACAAAGGGCAATAGCCGCAGAAAAAGGAGAGTATTTATGCCACCAGAAGTAACAGAATACCGCCTACGTGTCGGTCGCCTGCAAAAAAAATTACAGTCCTTAGACCTCGAGGCAGCGCTCATTACCCAGATGGCCGACCTCTATTACCTCAGCGGTACCGGGCAGAACTGCCACTTTTTAGTACCAGCGGCAGGAGAACCTTTACTCCTGGCCTATAAAAACGCTGACCGAGCCAGAGCCGAAAGCGCCTGGGAGCAGGTCTACACTATCCGCAGTTTCAAAGAGATACCTGAATATATAAAAGCAGCAGGCTGGACCCGCCTGCTGCGCTTGGGCGTGCAAATGGATGTGGTAAGCTGGGCGATGGGCCGGCGCTACCAGCAGCTTTTTCCCGGCAGCCAGTGGTATGATATCAGTAACGCTGTGCGCGGGCTGCGCATGGTCAAGTCAGCATACGAACTGGAATTAGTGCGCGACTCAGCTGCTAAACACAGGCAGGTTTTTCGACACATAAGTGAGTTTGTCCGGCCAGGACAGAGCGAAATGGAGATCGCCAGCGAGTTTGAAAGATACGCCCGCCAACTGGGAAACCAGGGGACGCTGCGTTACCGTGGTGAAGAACAGGGCATGAGATTTGGATTGGTAGTAGCTGGAGTGAACAGCACCCAAACTTCTCGTTACAGTACCCCCCTATCCGGAGTAGGGATTTCTCCCCTTTATCCCAGTAGCGCCAGCTGGCATCGCTGGGAGGCGGGCGAGCCTTTGATGATCGACTACGGCAGCACCTATAACGAATACATTGTCGACATAACCAGGGTCTACCTGGATGAAGCTGCCCCGGCAATCTTGCAGAAGGCGCAGGAAACTGCCGAGGAGATTGCCGCCGCAGTAGCAGCAGCAGCCCGGCCCGGGGCCGTCACCGGCGAACTATACGAACTGGCAGTCAGCATAGCTGTCAAAAGAGGTTTTGGGGAACATTTTATGGGTTACGGCCGTCAGGCCCCCTTCGTCGGTCACGGTGTTGGTCTTGAACTCAACGAACTGCCGGTGCTGGCCCGGGGCGATAAAACCGTACTGGACCCCGGCATGGTCTTTGCCCTGGAGCCTAAATTTGTTTTCCCGAACCTGGGCAGCGTAGGTACTGAGGATACCTATGTAGTCACCCCCACCGGCGCCGAAAGCCTGACATCGTAAAAAGTTACCAGCTCTTAATAACAAGATTCTCAAAAGGATAATGGGTAATATTGCGTGTGATCAGTACCAGTTTACGCGATATTGCCAGGGCGGCATTAGTTACATCGGCAATTGACAAGGAATAACCTTTGGCAAGCCATTCTTGTCTTAATGATCCTGCCAGGGTGGCTTCAGCAAAATTAGGTACAATGTAAAAATACAGGTCTTGTAACATTAAACGGACTGCCGATTGTCTGGCCGGCTGGATACCTGAAATAAATTCCGTTACAGTAATATTAGAAATATAAAGATCTTCCGTGTTAATAGCCTTTAACTATGTTTCTGCTCGTTGGCGCCAATTGTTACGTTTACCCCGGTTTAAGTCAATCAGAAAGTCGGTATCAAGTAAGGCTCCTGTCATATTTTCGCCCAGAGACATGAACAAGGCCCCCTGTCGGAAGTACGCAGGAGATTGACAAAAGCTAGGGTGTCATCTTCGTCTGGTTGTTTGTCAGGGACTAGCTCATAATCAATAAAGCCGTCAGATTCAGAGATGTATTTAAGACGTTTCTGGCGTTTTAATTCCTTAACAATTGCGTTGACAATGAATTTAGATCGGGAGCCTTTGCCAAAGGTACAGTCAATATCCCTAATTACTTTTAAAGGCAGCCTTACAGCGGTCATCCTGGTGGCTTTACCGGAGTTAGCAGTCATCTACACTCCCCCTTGTACTTGTATTACCATAAGTATAACACGGCCATATGCCTTAGCAAACAAACATCTAAACAATATTTCAATATTCCCTCCATAGGAAGCTAAATCTCTAAAGCTTACGGGGTAATATATCCTTAGCAGGTAACAGGAAGCCCGGAGGGAACACGAAAGCGACGAAACAAGGAAGAGACTAACGCCAAATCTACCAGGTTCCACTATCCCGCCTGATTGCAGGCGGGTTTTTATTTGGTTAGTTAGCGGTAATAAACATAAAAAAGAAATGTAAGGACGGTTGTCCTGCTATGAGCAGCTAAGGTACCTGCTGAATAGTATAAACCATAGGACCTAAATGAGCGATGAACGCTTATCCCTAAAATGAACAGGGAGCCATAGTATGAGCCAGCAGGACTTTTTTGTTCATGAATCATCTTATGTAGATGAGGGAGCTGTCATCGGCGCCGGCACCAAAATCTGGCATTTTTGCCACGAGTAAAGCTCTTCGTAGTCTTGCAGAACAGGCTCAACCCGTCAATCCAGCTTGTCCGCCGCGCCTTCGAGGAAGGCCGCTTCGGCAGGATATATATGATAACCGCTAACGTCTTTTGGAC
>JAAYGJ010000224.1 GCA_012727745.1 Clostridia bacterium
ACGAGCTACCAGCTGCTCCACCCCGCATTATAGATATTAAAGGTGAGAAGTTAGAAAATGGGAACTTCCCACTTCTCATTTCTTAATTGGTGGAGGGGGCTGGATTTGAACCAGCGAAGGCTGCGCCAGCAGATTTACAGTCTGCCCCCTTTGGCCAACTCGGGAACCCCTCCATATTTTTTGGACGCGATAACAATTATAACATGCCATTGTGATTGCGTCAAGGTGATTAGGCTTGATAAAATTATTGGTCTTCGTCCCGCCGTTCCAAGTAGCGTTCCAATTTGCGTTTCACCCGCTGCAAGGCATTGTCGATAGATTTAACATGGCGTTTCAGGTCCACGGCAATCTCCTGGTAAGACTTGCCTTCCAGGTAAGCCATTAATACTTTCCATTCCAGCGAACTTAATATTTCGCCCATTTTTTCTTCAATACCAACAAACTCTTCCTGGCTGATGATAAGTTCTTCCGGATCAGTAATCTTGGAGCCGGAAATAATGTCTAGCAGGGTGCGGTCAGAATCCTCATCGTAAATAGGCTTGTTAAGGGATACATATGAGTTCAAAGGGATGTGTTTCTGCCGGGTTGCTGTCTTGATGGCAGTTATAATTTGCCGGGTAATACACAGTTCGGCAAAGGCCCTGAATGATGCCAGCTTATCACCCCGAAAATCACGAATAGCCTTATAAAGACCAATCATTCCCTCCTGGACAATGTCCTCCCGATCAGCCCCAATAAGGAAATAAGAACGGGCTTTAGCCCTTACAAAATTACGGTACTTGTTGATGAGGTATTCCTGTGCTTCCTCTTCACCCTCCTGGGCGAGACAGACAATATCCTCATCACCCATAATTTCGAAAGGCTGCTGCCAGCTCTCCTGCTGTACATTAACACTCATCTCAACGCCTCCAGCCTAAATCTAAAAGAACCATATTTTGTATTAATAAAAAGGAGGCCATAACCTTGTCCAATAGCATAACTAATTATACAAGAAAGCTCAGGTAACCGCAAGAGCCAAAAACTACTGGCCTACTGGCGCCGCCATTTTTCCAGGATCCCCCTTGTCTCGTTGTGGAGGCGACTGTCGAGGCTATTGACCTGATAAACACCTCTGCTACGTTTACTCATCTCCCGGCGCGCCCTGACAAGGATATCTCTTAATTCTGTTACGGGTATACGCAATGCCCCTTTGCCGAGAATTAAACGTTGTTCGAGATAGTCAGAAGTAGCCACATAAACCTGCCCCCTGGTTTCAAAGTTGGCGACCATTTTTTCTATTACATTGTCTGCCGTTTCTCCCTCACGGCTGAAAATCACTTCTACGCCGCCTATTTTTTCCCTGCTCTCAGTCGCGCCTACCACCCTGGAGGCATCAAAAACAACGATCACCTGGCCTCCCCAGAATGCCTGGTAGTTAATTAGCTCTGCTATAAGCCTGTCACGGGCATGGGCTAAACTCTCTTCTTTTAACTGCACTAATTCAGGACAACTATATAAAAAATTATATCCATCAACAATAAGCACGTCGTCGAGCACAAGCCCACCCCGCTTCACCGGCGCAAATTTCTCTGGCGGACAACCTCATACATTAATACTGTTGCAGCTGTAGCTACATTTAGTGAATTTATCCTGCCCCGCATTGGCAGGCTGACAGTAAAATCACAGTGTCGTTTGACCAGGGGGGACAAACCCTTACCTTCGCTCCCCAGCACCAAGACAAGAGGAACGGTAAAATCAGCGGCAAAAGCCTCCTGTTCAGCCCGACTATCCGTACCTATCACCCAGATGCCTTCAGCCTTAATCCTTGCAATAGTCCGGGAAAGATTGGTAACCCGGGCTACCGGTATATATTCCAGTGCCCCGGCTGCAGCCCGGCTGACAGCAGCTGTCAGGCCCACCGTACGCCGGCTGGGAATAATAACTCCGTGAGCGCCGGCCGCTTCTGCTGAACGGATAATAGCACCTAGGTTGCGAGGATCCTCCACCTGATCCAGCATAATCAGAAAAGGCGGTTCCTGCTGCTGCCAGGCTCCCGCCACCAGGTCCTCAAGTTCAACATATTCCCTGGCCGCCGCCATAGCCACCACGCCCTGATGCCTGGGGCCTGCTAATTTGTCCAGCAAAGACCTTTCTACCCGCTGTAAGGGTATTCCCTGCGAGCGAGCCAGGTGGATAATGTCACCAATAACCCGCCCCTCCAGATGAGTTGCCATTAATACTTTGTTGAGGGGACGACCGGCCCGCAAAGCTTCCCTGACAGGGTTTCGGCCGGCGAGAATCTCGGTCATTAATTATCCTCCCAAAAACATATCTTATTTCATCGTATGCTTTTTATAACGTCATCATACGCCTTTTAAAACTGGGTGCCTACGCTTTTAATTCCTGAAAAAAGTCGTCGGTAATTATTACGCGGGCGTAATGTTCCCGGGGAAACTCCTGATCATAGGTAATATCGGCAAACAGAACCGACAGCTTTTCCTTGAAAAGCAATAATAAGGGTATAGCTACCTGCTTGATCTGCGGATGGGCTTCACTCTGGCAGCGCAAGCGTAAAAAGTGCCGCCACTCTCTGAGATTGTAAGTTATCACCAGTTCGGTTTTAAGGGAATTAGGCAAAACCGAGCGGGCTTCCTGGGGTGAGCAGTTCTGCAGTAAGGCCAGGTAATTTTTTTCCGCGACCTGGCAGGCCTCCTGCCAGTATCTATAAGCCTCTTTGCCGCAGAAAAAAAAGGGTTCGATGACTACTATTTCGTTGCCAAACCTATTTTGGCCATAATTGCAATACCTGGTTGACTCCTGACTGTAAGAACCAATACGGTGTCTAACTATTTCATGGGAAATTCCTCGATCAACAACCATCAGAACCGAGATCTTTTCATGCTCGATAACAGATTCATGTCCCCGCCGAATAAGCCTCTTTAAAAAAGCTTCCGCCGTATCTTCCCCCATTCTATCTTCAGATTTATAACATACCCGGGCATAACGCTCGAGCCTCTGCAGCACCCTTCTTTCCAGAGCGGACGCAGGAACCAATACCCTAGGTTTTTCTATCCTCACTATATCCCCTCCTTTCTGCTAAGGTTTCACCCGCATCTTCCCCGGGGCTTTGCCAGCCCCCTCACTTGCCCTGACAGGTGCCTGATTAAAGCTATTCAGGGCCAGACTGCAGCGAAAAAATCAGGTCCATCAATTCTTCCAGCCTGGCCCACCGGCCTTTGAGGTATAGGTAACCGAAAAGGCTTTCCAGGCCGGTACTCAAATGGTACTCGGACGGCGCAGCACTACGGGGCAGATGCCCGGGCCGGGCGTTGCGTCCCCGGCGCAGGATGTCTTTTTCTTCAACTGTCAGGTAACTCTCTAGCTGCGGCACCAGGCGGGCCTGAGAGGTAGCCTGTACATAGGTCAAAGCTTTCCGATGCAACCGTTCCACCCGGGACAGTCCCTGATAGAGGAGGCGGGTACGCACCAGCAGTTCATAAACAGCATCACCGACATAAGCCAGGACAAGGGGAGAAAGGCTGTCAACCTGTTCGCGATAGTTCATCCCTGGCTCCTTTTCCAGCGGGAACCGTGGGGGGTATCCTCAATAATAATACCCAGGTCTTTTAGCCGGTCCCGGATAGCATCGGCTGTTGCCCAGTCCTTGCGTTGCCGCGCTTCCTGGCGCACTGAAATAATCAATTCCATTAGGGAATCCACCAGTTCAGCGCTTGCCTGCTGCTGGGAACGGCCCAGCAGTCCCAGGACGTCTTCTCCCAGTTGCTCATAAGTTGCGGTTGCCAGCTCAATTACCTCTGCCTCCAGAGCTGCCCCCCCATGCAGATAGGTATTGATTTCCCGGGCCAGTTCATAGAAAGCGGCAATCGCCCTGGCCGTATTAAAGTCATCGTCCATCGCTGCCACAAACTCATTCTTAAGCCGTTCAATCTGCGCCCTTAAAGCAGCAGCCTTCTCCTGGGACGGGGCAGTTTCTTCAGAGCCCCGCCGCAGGCGGTCTGAAGCTTCCTGCAGCAGACGGCGGGTATTTTGCAACCGTTCCAGGCCTTTCTCCGCTGCTATTAGCCGTTCGTCATCGAAATCAACTGGGCTGCGGTAATGGGTTGAAAGCAGATAAAGGCGTACGGCCAGCGGGTTAAAACGGCTTAAAATATCACGTACCAGGAAAAAATTCCCTTTAGACTTGGACATCTTTTCTTCTTTCACAGTGATAAAGCCGTTATGCAGCCAGAAACGGGCAAAAGGCTGGCCTGTCTGGGCTTCAGCCTGGGCAATTTCGTTTTCATGGTGAGGGAAAATAAGATCTGCCCCGCCACCATGTATATCAAAGCCGCTCCCTAGATACTTCAAGGACATGGTTGAGCACTCGATGTGCCAGCCCGGCCTGCCCTGGCCCCAGGGGCTTTCCCAGGCCGGCTCATCAGGAGCAGCTGCTTTCCAGAGAGCAAAGTCCAGGGGGTTACGTTTGTCGGCATTAACCTCCACCCTGGCCCCGGCCCGCATTTCATCCAGGTTGCGTCCTGAGAGACGCCCGTAGTCCGGAAACTTTTCTACCTCAAAGTAGACATCACCACCAGCCCGATAGGCATAACCACGCCTGAGCAATTCCTGGACAGCGGCAATAATATCCTCAATATGCTCGCTGACACGGGGATAGAGGGAGGCTCGCTTTACATTTAATGCATCGGCATCACGGAAAAATTCTTCAATATAACGGTTGGCAACCTTCAAGGGTTCTTGCCCTTCTTCCTGAGCCCGTTTGATCACCTTATCGTCGATATCGGTAAAGTTTTGCACATAAAAAACCTCGTAACCTCTGTATTCCAGGTAACGCCGCAGGGTGTCAAAGACTACCAGCGGGCGGGCATTACCCAGGTGAATATAGTTATAAGTGGTGGGTCCACAAACATACATCTTAACCCGACCCGGTTCAGCCGACTCAAATTTTTGCTTGCGTCCCGTGAGCGTATTATACAGCTGAATACTCATTGTGGGCAGCCTCCATTTCTTCTAGCTTTTGCTCCAAGTGCTGGATACGGCGCTGCAGGCAGAGGAGCATTTCTGCCACCGGATCCGGCAGTTCTTCATGGCGCAGGTCGATTTCACTTGGAGTAGCATCAGCAATCTTGCGCCCGTGGCGAACTACTACCTTACCCGGCACCCCTACTACAGTGCAGTTATACGGCACATCTTTCAAAACTACAGAACCGGCGCCTATTTTCACGTTATCCCCAATCACAATATTGCCTAACACCTTGGCTCCGGCGCTAATAACTACATTGTTGCCAATAGTCGGGTGGCGCTTGCCCTTTTCTTTACCCGTGCCCCCTAAGGTAACGCCTTGGTAGAGCGTAACATTATTGCCTACTTCCGCTGTCTCGCCAATAACAACCCCCATGCCATGGTCAATAAAAACGCCCCGGCCCAGTTTGGCGCCCGGATGAATCTCAATTCCTGTAATAAAACGGCCAATTTGCGAAATAATGCGGGCTAGAAGGGTCAGTCCCCTGTTATAGCACCAATGGGCGGCCCGGTGAAACAGCAGGGCATGAAAGCCAGGGTAACAGAGGATAACCTCCAGGATGCTGCGTGCCGCCGGGTCACGCTCAAAAACTGCAGTGATATCCTGCTTCAATCCCTGCCACAAAGATTTTCAGCCTCCTCCTTCGCAAATAATACTAAACAGCTTGCTTCCTGTGGGAGCAGGTTGCCTTCGGGTGCTGCTTGCACCCGCTATTTTTATTCGTCACGGTACATTCTGCGCGGTGCATCCTTTTTAATAGCAATGGGGGCTGGAAAAAGGGAGAAGTAAGATAGGGCTATATAAAAAAGGCTTTCCGTCCAGTAAGGGACGAAAAGCCGCGGTTCCACCCTCTTTGGGAAAATACCCCCACTCAGCGGGTTATAATAACCCCTGCCCTAACGGTGCAGCACCGGCAGGGCCTACTCTGCTTTCAACCCTGCAGCTCCCAGGTGCACTTCAACGCCCGGTGCCCGGGGCCACTTTCAGCCGGCGGTGGTCCCTCTCTGATGGCCCTCTGGTACGTTTACTCTCCCTGTTCACAGCTTTTACTCCTATATTAAATCAGCATAATTATAAACCGGGCTGCAAACTGCTGTCAAGGAGCAGTACAACCGCCTGGGCAGCTATACCTTCCCCCCTGCCGCAAAAGCCCAGCCTTTCAGTAGTAGTGGCTTTGATACTGATTTGTTCCCTGTCTACAGCCAGTGCCCCGGCTATATTAGTCCGCATGGTCTCGATATAGGGGGCTAAGCGGGGCCGTTCGGCAATAATAACCGTATCAGCATTGCCCAGAACGTAACCCCGTTCTACTACCAGCCGGTATGCTTTTGTCAGCAGGACAAGGCTGTCTGCATTTTTATATTCAGGGTCGCCGGGAGGGAAATGTTTGCCTATATCGCCCAGCGCCGCTGCTCCCAGGAGTGCGTCCGCCAGGGCATGCAATAAAACGTCGGCATCAGAATGGCCTGCTAGCCCCAGTTCGAACGGTATCTCAACCCCGCCTAAAAGCAGCCGGCGACCGGCAACCAGACGATGCACATCATAACCGTAACCAACCCGCATTTAACTCTCACCCGCTAGAATGGCCCGGGCCACAAGCAAATCTCCCGGGCTAGTGATTTTAATGTTAATATCTTCACCTGTTACTAGCTTAACCGGTTTGCCTGTCCTCTCTACCAGAGCAGCATCATCAGTAGCCTGCCAGCCCTTTTGCTCTGCCTCTCGGTAAGCTGCAGTTAGCCAGCTGTAGCGAAAAACCTGGGGAGTCTGTACCGACCAGAGCCGACGGCGTTCCAGAGTAGCTGCAACAAAGCCCTGCTCATCGGCCTGCTTTATGGTTTCTTTTGCCGGCAAAGCTGCAATAGCTGCCCCGCAAATCATGGCAGCATTTATTACCCGTTCCAGCAAGGCTAAACTCAAAAAAGGCCGTGCCCCGTCGTGCACGGCCACCCACTCGGCTTTGCTGCTAACGGACTTAAGGGCAGCAGCAATTGAATCCTGTCTTTCCGCTCCGCCGGGAACTATGTGCCTGACTTTACTGTATTTGCCACTGGCCAGTATTTGCCGGCAGCGACAGATATCTTCGGGACGGGTGACAATCACCACTTCATCTACCAGCGCCGACGCTTCCGCTACTGCCAGGGTATAAGCCAGCATTGGTTTGCCCTGCAGAGGTAAGTAAACTTTGTTGTAACCTGTGCCCAGGCGCTTTCCCCGGCCGGCTGCAGCTACAATCAGGCTCAAGAAAGACACTGGTACTCACTCCGCTCCAGCGATTGCTGGCCGGCACTCATTTTCCGTTCTGTTCCTTTGGGCCGGGCAAAAATCATCCTGCCAGCAGCCGTTTGCAAGACACTGGTCACCAAAACGGAAATGGTCTGGCCAATATAGCGACGGCCATTTTCCACCACAATCATGGTGCCATCATCAAGATAGGCCACGCCCTGCCCGATCTCCTTGCCATCTTTGATTACTTGCACCGTCATCTCTTCGCCCGGCAACCCAATCGGCTTAACGGCATTGGCCAGTTCATTAATGTTTAAAACCCGTACCCCTTGCAATTCAGCCACTTTATTAAGATTGTAATCATTTGTCAGGATAGGTGCACCCAGTTTCTGGGCCAGGCGCACCAGCTTGCTGTCAACTTCTGTCAGATCATCAAAATCCATCTCATTGACCTTGACGTTAACTCCCATTTCTTTGCGAATTTTATTAAGAATGTCCAGTCCCCGCCGGCCCCGGTTGCGCTTTAAAATGTCCGAAGAATCAGCTATATGCCGCAACTCCTCTAAAACAAATGAAGGAATTATCATTGTGCCTTCAATAAATCCACTTTTAATAATATCAGCAATACGGCCGTCGATAATAACGCTGGTATCAAGAATCTTAACATTGGAAATAGCCGCTCGGGGTTCAATATTCTTGCCTTTATCCCGTTCTTTGCTCCCCCAGCGAGGGATCAGACTGAAAAGTCCCCATACTTCCTCCTTACGTTTGGTCCCCAAACTCCAGCCCAGATAGCCAAAAAGAATGCTGCCCGCCATGGGAATGTATGGCCCCACATAGGGCAAGTGAAAAAAAGATGCCCCCAATAAATTAGCTATAATAAGTCCACAAATAAGTCCCAAGGCACCTGTCACTATTTCCTGAGCCGGCGTCCGTTGCAACTTCCCTTCCAGCCACCGGGTTGATTGGGCGACAAAAATTATTAGCCGCCGTGCCAGAGCGTAGCCGATTACCGCCGCTACGAAAGCTATAAAAATTACCAGCGTCCAGCGTAAACCGGGCAGGGGGGCGGCACCCCCATTTTCTTGCCACAGATTTAACCCGGCATGCGCGCTGTAATAACCTGCGATTCCAAGCAAAAACGCTATCGCAGCCCGCAGAACTCGGTCCAACATCTTTTCACCTTCTTAATGAGATCACTTTCCTTTCAATTCTTCCTCACTTGGCGCCATAATAT
Source organism: Clostridia bacterium (assembly GCA_012727745.1). Classification (GTDB taxonomy): domain Bacteria; phylum Bacillota; class DSM-521; order Neomoorellales; family Neomoorellaceae; genus JAAYGJ01. The sequence continues at coordinate 8,484 of JAAYGJ010000224.1, forward strand.
ACCATTGTAATGTCAGGCCAAAAGTTTTTCCAGCATAGTCTCTACCTGTTTCTTTTCATAATTACGAACCATGGCTAATTCGCTGATTAATATCTGGCGCGCGTTATCCAACATTTTGCGTTCCCCTGTCGAAAGGCCCTTATCATGCTCCCGCCGGGTTAAAAGGTTGACTACCCTGGCTACTTCGTAAATATTGCCACTGCGGATTTTTTCCAGGTTAGCCCGATAACGGCGGGTCCAGTTTTCCTCATCATCTTTGGTCTCTTCTTTTAGGATCTTGAACACCTTCTGTACCCCTTTTTCATCTATCACCTCCCGCAAGCCAACTGTCTCTTCACTTTCCAGGGGGAGCATAACTTTCATATTACCAAGGGGAAAACGCATGAGGTAATATTTCCTCTTCTGGCCCAAAATCTCCCGTTCCTCAATTGCTTCAATAACACCTGCCCCGTGCATCGGGTATACTACTTTGTCACCCACTTTAAACATGCAAGCAATCCCTCCTCCCTGGCAGTTAGCCACACAGTTCTATTATAACAAATATTCGTCTCCCCTGCCTGTCGAAGTTTGCCCTCCCGGGTAACTCCGGTAGTCAACCATAATCTGATTAAAGTTTTAATGCCGTTGCCAGAGCTTCGAGCACAGAACTAACCTCAATAATCTCACAATTGTCTCTTTTGCCCGGCTGCCTCTTATTTCCTGCCGGGATAAGAAAACGTTTGAAGCCCAGCCGTAAAGCTTCCTCCAACCGCCGTTCCAGCTGAAATACCGCCCTTACTTCTCCTGCTAGCCCTACCTCGCCTAAAGCCAAAGTCTGGGCGCCTAGCGGTCGTTCCTTATAGCTGGAGGCTATTGCCAGGCAAACAGCCAGGTCGGCTGCCGGTTCATTAATGTCAATCCCACCGGCAACGTTAAGATAAATATCATAACCGCTCAAGGGTAAGGCAGCCCGTTTTTCCAATACCGCTGTTAAGAGCAGGGCCCGGTTGTAATCAATACCAGTACTCAGCCTGCGCGGGGTACCGAAAGTAGTTCGGCTTACCAACGCCTGGATCTCTAGCAACAGGGGCCTTGTCCCCTCCAGGCAGGCTACTACACAG
>JAAYGJ010000018.1 GCA_012727745.1 Clostridia bacterium
ATTATAGAGACCGGGATAGAAAATTTAAGCCTGGTGCCTGCTACGATAGAACTGGCCGGCGCCGAGGTTGAACTGGTAACCGCTATTGCCCGGGAACAAAAATTGAAAAAAGCGCTGCAGGAAATAAAAGAGCTCTATGATTATATAATCATAGATTGTCCCCCGTCTCTGGGACTGCTGACCTTAAATGCTTTAACGGCTGCCGACAGTGTATTGATCCCCATCCAGTGTGAATATTATGCTCTAGAGGGGCTGGGCCAGCTGCTTAATACTATTAAACTGGTCAACCGACATTTAAATCCGCGGCTCGAATTAGAAGGGGTAGTCCTGACAATGTATGATCCCAGGACTAATCTATCCATCCAGGTAGTTGATGAGGTAAAAAAACATTTCTCGCATAATATTTTTAAAACTATTATTCCCCGCAATGTGCGCTTGAGTGAAGCGCCAAGTTTTGGCAAACCTATCGGTGCTTATGATTCACGTTCACGGGGTGCCGAAGCTTATCGAGAGCTGGCCAGGGAGGTGATTCTGAGTGGCGAGGAGGAGTCTAGGCAGAGGGCTGGAGGCATTATTACCCGTAAAGGAAGAAGAAACCAAACAGGAGAGCATTAAAAGCATCCCAATCGAGAATATTATTGCCGGCAAGCACCAGCCACGCAAAGAGATGGACGAAGAAAAATTGCGTGAGCTGGCCCAGTCTATTCGTAGTCATGGAGTAATTCAGCCAATTGTAGTTAGACCTGTAGGCAGAGCAAAGTATGAAATCGTGGCAGGTGAGCGACGCTGGCGCGCCTGTAAGATGGTTGATTTAAAAGAAATTCCCGTAATAGTTAAAGATGTGGATGCTAGGCAGACCGCGGAACTAGCATTAATCGAAAACTTGCAACGGGAAAATTTAAATCAGCTCGAGGAAGCGGAAGCGTATCAACAATAAATCGAGCAATATGGCCTTAGTCAGGAAGAAATAGCAAAGCGAGTTGGTAAAAGCAGGCCGGTTATTGCCAACGCGTTAAGGTTATTAAATCTCCCTGAGGAGATAAAAAACATGCTCAAGGAAAATGTGCTAACTACTGGACACGCCAAAGTTATCCTGAGCTTAAAGGATAAAACAGAACAGTTGAAATTGGCACACCTGATCAAGCAAAAAGGTTTGACGGTAAGGGAAACAGAGGCAGTGCTAAAACAATGGGAAGGCACTAAAGAGACGAGTAAAAAAGAAAAGCAAAAAGCGGGGTCTCAGATAGAAAATCGGGAAACGGAAGAAAGATTACAACAGATATTAGCTACAAAGGTTAAATTAAAGCAAGGTCGGAAGAGTGGCTGCATAGAAATATATTATTACAGCCCCGAAGAAAGGGAACGTATCCTGGCTGTCCTGCTGAGCAAGTAAATATGTTCCACGTGGAACATTTAAACCAAGGCCTCACCCCATGGGCAACTCCTGCTGCGGGCAGGGAACTCAGCCTAAAAGATAACTTTTCCAGAACTTACTTTTCGGGAGAATTATTTAGGAGGGAGGTATTAAATTATGACTACATACTGGGAGCAAAAGGGCAAGGCGAACAGCGAAGCTACGGTAAAACTTGCCCTTGAACAGGCGCGGCTTAAGGGGATAAAGGATATTGTTATCGCCTCAGCCAGTGGCTACAGTGCCGCCCTGTGCCTGGGGAATGAGGATTTAAACATTGTCTGTATTACCCGCCAGTCCGGTTTTAAAAACCCTGGCGAAGTGGAGATGACGACCGAAATGCGTCAACACCTGGAGACAGGGGGAATTAAGACCTTAACGACAACTCACTTGATGGCCGGATTAGACCGCAGTCTGCGCTTCGGCTTTCAGGGCATCTACCCCGCTGAAATAATTGCCAACGCTTTGCGGCTTTTTGGCCAGGGAACCAAAGTAGCCATTGAGATCGCGGTCATGGCTTTGGACGCAGGGCTCATCCCCTATGGTGTCGACGTTGTTGCTATCGCCGGCAGCAACGAGGGGGCTGACACAGCCCTGGTTATTCGCCCGGCCCATTCGCAAAATTTCTTCGACAGCAAGGTTAAAGAAATAATTTGCAAACCGGCTGAGTTTTAACTAGGGAGAATCTATAACAAATAATAAATTGCAAAAAATATGTTTGGCTAGCTTACACCGGGGTCGGTGAGTAGTAACTGGATATTAGTTGCTGCGGCTCGTTGTAGCAGTTCAGCTACAGCTCTAATAGACAGTGCATAACTCGTTTGACCCCGGCCTTAGTATATAAGGCATGATATTTGTTTGTACATACACCTCAACTGGAGCTGCGTCCTTGCACGCAAAAACAAAAAGGCCTTCCCCAAATGAGGATAAGCCTTTATACCCCAACCGGTTATGCCATAACACCAAATTTATTTTTGTGTGCACTGGAAAATTTTAAGCCCTCTTATTCCAAAAAAACGAATAATATTATCCCGGCTCATATTTGTTGCACTTCCTTAGCAAACCAGTGGATATAACCGCAACGGGTACAAATTAGCGTGGTGGCGGCACTATTTAACCAATCCAGACCCAAAAATGTTAAGCCCCTCGTGTTTAGCAGGACATTTTCCCTGTTGAAATGGTCATGTTTGAAATGAACGCAGATAACTTGAATGCCATTTTTCGATTGAAACTTATAGCCCCTCGCTTTTTCTTTCTCTTCACTCATTTTGTCCTGCCAGTAGTTTTCTCCCCGTTTTCTGATTTTCTCCAGTTCTTCTTTACTGTAATACATGAGTTAACCTCTCCCCTGGTATTCTTCATCGGCGCTTTTATGTGGAACATGCCATATTCTTATCAGTTTCATTGCTTGGGTGGTGGGCAAGTAACCGGCACATGCTTCAGTTAGCTGAGGTTTTTGCTTTTTGAGCAGCAGCTACAGCAGCGGCATAGACTTCTTTTACCGGTACACCGGCTTGCCGGGCAACTTCAAGACAGGACTGGTATTCCGGTGCCATATTGACAATTTCTTTATTTTCTACCGGGTCGTGATAGTGGCCATATTTAACCACTACTACACCATAGGGGGTGGCTACTTTATCAGTGTGTCGCCGGGCTACCAGACGCTCTTCACGGCGGTAACGCAGCCCCAGGGTGCTGGAGTGGCGGAAAATAGCTGATGCTACAGCTGCAAGGCGGTTTTCCGGAGAAAGAACCGTAAGCTGCAGGCCAGGGCGGCCTTTTTTCATCTGCACCGGGGCAAAGTATGCATCCAGCGCTCCTGCTGCTAGTACCTGTTCCTGCAGATTTGGAAAAAGCTCAGGGTTCATATCGTCAATAGTGGTTTCGATTACTATGCAGGCTGCCGGTGCTGCTTGGACGCTGTCCAAAGCTTCTCCCATTATTAAACGCAGTAGATTGGGATGTTGCAGGCTAGTCTTACCGGCGCCGTAACCGACACCTGTTACTGTCATTGCCGGCGTCGGCCCAAAACTATCAGCCAGAGTGGTTATGAGGGCCGCGCCTGTTGGCGTCACCAGCTCCGCCTTATCGCTAACACCATACACCGGGAACCCTTGCAGCAGATAGAGGGCCGCCGGCGCTGGCAAGGGCAGTTTGCCGTGGTGGCATTCCACCCAACCTGAACCCAGGGGTAAAGGTGAGGCGACAACTTTATCTACTCCCAGGAGGTGCAGCCCCAGAACAGTACCTACGATATCGATTATGGCATCGACAGCTCCAACCTCATGAAAGTGTACCTTATGGGGCTCTGTACCATGCACTTTAGCTTCGGCCTGAGCCAAGCGTTGAAAAACATTTAAAGCCTTCTCACGCACAGGGACCGGCAGCGGGCTGTTGTCGATGAGGCCCAGGATGTCAGGGAGATGACGGTGCGGCTGGTCTTCACTAACCTTAACAACAACATCAATAGCGGCAATGCTGTGATCAACTACCTGTTTTCTCTGCAGTTCCCACCCGCTTAGGGGCAGTTGTTGCAGACCAGCCAACAGTTCGTCATAGCTAAGCCCGTTGGCCAGTAAGGCCCCCAAAAACATATCTCCGCTAACACCAGAAAAACAATCACAATAGGCAATTTTCAAGGTAATATTCTACCTCCTATTATTATGATGTTTTAAACCTTTGTAGCTAGCCGGTATTGTCTTAACCGGCAACTTGGCACACACAATATATATAAACTTAATTCTATGCAAAAGTTAACAATCCCTGGCTGGGCTTGTTACTCCTTTTTTCTTTGGCTAGAATTAAAGGATAGTATTAACAAATGGGCTGTTTTCCAATACATGTAAAGGATACAGCAATTATATCATATCAGTTAGTCAAAGGTGAA
>JAAYGJ010000019.1 GCA_012727745.1 Clostridia bacterium
ATTGAGCACTTTAATTCCCTGGGTGACAAGCTCCAGGTACGGAGAGTTAAAGATGGTTAAGCTACGGCTCCCTGTTGCCACTTATCGCCTCCAGTTTAACAAACAGCTGGGCTTCGCTGAGGCCCGTATACTCGCACCCTACCTGCAGGCTCTTGGCATCAGCGACCTTTATGCTTCTCCCTTGACTGCCGCCAGGGAGAAAAGCCCCCATGGCTATGACGTAATTGACCCCACCCGCCTTAACCCGCAGCTTGGGGACAAAACAGCTTTCACAGCTTTTGTGACAGCGCTGCAGCAACACGGTCTGGGCTTGTTGCTGGACTTTGTCCCCAACCATATGGCTGCCAGCAGTGAAAACCAGTGGTGGCAGGACGTTCTGCGTTACGGGCCCAGTTCGGCCCGGGCAGCTTTTTTTGATATCGACTGGCAGCCTGTCAGGCCAGGGTTGGCGGGCAAAATTCTGCTGCCAGTCCTGGGAAAACCTTTCGCCAAAGTGCTAGAAAATGGGGAGCTAGGATTAATCCTGGCAGCCGAGGGCTTCCAGGTCTGCTACCATGAGCAGCGCTTCCCCCTTGCTCCTGCCACTTGTATTCGTCTGCTGCAAAACTGGGCGGAAAAAAACCCCGGTATTCCCGCTGCCGGCCAGGCCATTATTTCTCACCTAACAGAATTGCTCGCCCAATTACAGCAGCAGGCTAACCGGGAGACAAGGCATAAACTTGCTACGGCCTGCCGCCAGGCCTGGCACGACTTCTGGCGTTTGCTCAACGAACAGCCCGGGCTAAAAGACAGTCTCGACAACTACCTGGAATCCTTCAACGGCCGCCGGGGCGAACCGCAGAGCTTTAACCGACTGGAACAGCTCCTGGCAGAACAGCCTTACCGGCTGTCATTCTGGCGTCTGGCCAGTACGGACATCAACTATCGCCGCTTCTTTGACGTCAGCGACCTGGTATCGCTGCGCATGGAAGACGAGCAGGTTTTTAACGCAACTCATACCTTAATTTACGAGCTCATCGCCAAAAGGCAGGTAACCGGTCTCCGTCTTGATCATATCGACGGTCTCCATGACCCGGAAAAATACCTCTTGCGGCTGCAGGAACGCCTGGGCGGCAGCGGCAACCGCCCTGCTTTTTACGTGATTGTGGAAAAAATCCTGGCCGGAGAGGAAGAGCTGCCGGACAGCTGGCCGGTCTTTGGCACTACCGGTTACGATTTCCTCAATATCCTTAACCGCCTTTTTATTGACAGCGAAGGCCTAACGGTCCTGGACCGTTTATACGCCAGCTGCAGTAACGGCGTTACCGATTTTGCCACTATTGTTTATCAGCAAAAAAAACTGGTGATGCGAGAGCTATTCGGCAGCGAAGTCCGCAACCTGGTTAGGCAGCTGGTTCACCTGGCAGCTAAAAACCGCTACGGGCAGGACTTAACCCTGGCAGAGCTGGAGCAGGCCCTGGTTGAAATAAGCGCCTGCCTGGCTGTCTACCGCACCTATATCCGCAATTTCAAACTGTCTTCAAGCGACCGTAATTATATTGAGGCAGCGGTCAGGGAGGCGGTTTCGCGCCAGCCTGCCGTCGGCCCGGCCTGCGCCTTCCTCCGCCAGGTACTGCTACTGCAGTTTCCTGCCGGCCTGCCGGAGGAACAACAGCAGGAATGGCTCGCTTTTGTTATGCGCTGGCAGCAGTTCACCGGCCCGGTAATGGCCAAAGGTTTCGAGGACACCAGCCTTTACCTCTATAATCGCCTGGTGTCCCTTAACGAGGTAGGCAGTGAACCCGAAAAAGGGGGCGTCACCACAGCCGCTTTCCACCGCTTTAATTTGAAACGGCAGCAACGCTGGCCCTACAGCCTTAACGCTACCTCTACTCACGACAGCAAACGCAGCGAAGACGTACGGGCCCGAATTAATGTATTATCGGAAATCGCCCCAGCCTGGGAAAAACGCCTCAAACAATGGCAGCTCTGGAACCTCTCCCGCAAGCGCAAGCTTTGGGGCCGGCCCGTACCGGAAGGCAACACAGAAGTTCTGCTCTACCAGACGCTGATTGGCGCCTGGCCATTAGTGGCAGAGGAATTACCCAGCTTTAAAGAACGCCTGCACGGGTACCTGCTCAAGGCCGTGAGGGAGGCCAAACGTTATTCCAGCTGGCTTGCCCCTGAGGAAACTTATGAACAGGCCCTGGCGGAGTTTGCCGACACTATTCTCGAACCGGGCGCAGGCAATCATTTCTTGGTGGACTTTATAGAATTCCAAAAAACCACTGCTTTTTATGGAGCTATTAATTCCTTAGCCCAGGTCTTACTCAAAATAACCTGCCCCGGGATACCTGATCTCTACCAGGGTATGGAACTCTGGAATTTCAGCCTGGTAGATCCTGACAACCGGCGCCCAGTCGACTTTGCTGCCCGCATAAAGCTATTAAATGACCTGCAGGAGGGAGAAAAAAAAGACCAGCAAGTTCTGGTTAAGAATCTTCTTTCCAGCTGGGAGGACGGGCGTATCAAGCTTTACCTGACCTATAAGGCCCTGCAGTTTCGTAAAAAGCAGCGGGATTTATTCGCCAGCGGAGCCTATCTGCCCCTGACGGCACAGGGCAGCGAAGCTGAACATGTCTGCAGCTTCGCCAGACAGCTGCAGGACAACTGGGTGCTAGTACTGGTGCCCCGCCTGTCGGCACGGCTGCAAATGAAGTGCCAGGAAAAGCAGAGCGAGCAAATGCCGCCGCTTAGCTTCCCCCTGGGGGGAGAAGTGTGGAAAGATACAGCCCTGCTGTTACCTGCAGCTGCCCCTGACCGCTGGCGTAACATCTTGACCGGGGAGGTAATAAGCGCCTGCCAGCAGTTTCCTGTAGCAGCCCTGTTAAAATATTTTCCGGTTGCTTTACTGGTAGGAGTACCCCTTAAAAATGAAAACAATAGCCTATAAATGAAGGCAGGCTTGCCAGAGACGCCCAAATGGGAGTTGCTCGCCTCCCACATAGTTCGCACAAGTATCATATCATGGTTAACCAGTTCAAAAGGCAAGCTGCCCACACCGGAAGGGAGCAATAATTGTGCTTGGTGTCAGACTGAAAGATTATGAAGGCGTTGCCGGGAAAACAATTATAGAAGAAATCCATAATCTGGGGGAAGCATTGCAAGGCTATAAAATCTTACATATTAACTCAACCAGGGTTGGTGGCGGAGTTGCAGAAATCTTGCAGTCGCTGGTCCCTTTAATGCAGGAAACAGGACTGGCTGCCAAATGGGAAGTTATCTCCGCCGACCCAGAATTCTTTAACACTACTAAGTTATTTCATAATGGCATGCACGGCCAGGCAGTAGATATCAGCGGTGCCATGTTGGAAAGCTACCTGGCAACTGCAGAAAAAAACCGCCACCTGCTGCAGCAGGATAGCGATTTAATCGTTATCCACGACCAACAACCCCTGGGGCTAACCGCCTCCCGCGCCGAGAGTGACGCGCGCTGGCTCTGGTACTGCCACGTAGACCCGCGCTACGCTGTCCCGGCTGTATGGTACTTCCTAGCACCTATGATTGCCGCCTGTGATGCCGCTGTATTTCACCTGCCGGAATATGCCTGCGACCTGCCGCTGCTCCAGTATTATATGCCACCGGCTATCGACCCCCTATCCGACAAAAACAGGGAGGTAACAACGGAAGAGTACAATGGTATCCTGGATAAACTCAAGATTGACCCAGAAGGCCCGCCGGTAATCCTGCAGGTGTCCCGTTTCGACCGGCTAAAAGACCCTGCCGGCGTTATTGAAGCCTTTAAGCTAGTAAGGCAACACTACTCCTGTCGTCTCATCCTGGCCGGCGGCAGCGCTGACGATGACCCGGAAGGGGCAACTGTCCTTGAAGAAGTGCGGGCGCTGGCTGAAGGTGACCGGGATATTACCATCCTTGCCCTGAACCCGGAAGCCCATTTGGAAATAAATGTATTGCAGCGACATGCTGAAGTAGTAGTACAGAAATCACTGCGGGAAGGGTTCGGCCTGACTGCCAGTGAAGCCCTGTGGAAAGGCAAACCCCTGGTGGCCACGCCTACCGGCGGCCTGGCCCACCAGGTACTGGACGAACAGACGGGCCTAACCGCCGAAACAGTAGAGGAGGTAGCCGCCCGGATAGGCTATCTGCTGGAAAATCCCGATATCGCCAGGCAACTAGGAGCAGCCGGGCGCGAACATGTGCGTCAGCATTATATTCTCCCGGTTTACCTGCGCAACTGGTTGAAACTATTGCTTCTCCTTGACGGCCGGCGCAACAATTGAACCCCTTACTTGATAAAGTTGCTAAATATATACATCACTGCTGCAATGACTAATAGTTTTACCGGAGTTGATAGTTTAAAAGGTAGCTTGTTTTCGAGGTAACGGCTGCTGAGCGGCAGAATAACTGCCGCCAGCACCAGCATTAACACCGCAGCTTTCGGTTTGATAAAAAGGCCTATCGCCCCGGTAACAGCAAACATAAGCCCCAGAATCCAATCAAGCAATGACCCGGGACGTTTAGGCTGGGCTGCCACCTGCTGTTGCCGGCCCTGGTCACTTATCTGTTCACTCATGCCTATTCCCCCTAGTAGCGCTTAATGCTAACACAGTCCCGCCAGCTTAACATTGTTC
>JAAYGJ010000225.1 GCA_012727745.1 Clostridia bacterium
CATCAATACAGCTGGCTAGAAGGCGTGACTTAAACGAAAAAACGAAGAAAGGGTGCCGCCCAACGGTAGCCCTTTCTTTTTAATAGGGCGTACCCTAATATCTTGTACGGCCTCCATTAGTGAACTATATTTGCTGGCATTTGAGACTTTCCTCTAATTCTAACACTAAAATAAGAAAAGGTATGCTAAAATGTTTATGCTGGTACGAATTATCTTGGCTTGGTTTCTTTACGGAGGTGCACTAAATTGCTTGGGTTATTATTGCTTTTATTATTTATACCCCTGCTGATAGTCTCTACTTTTTTCAACCTGGCTATCTTTTCTTTTGCCCGGATGGGGCTTTCACCCGCCGGAGCAATGCTTTTACTTACAGCTTCAATTATAGGCGGATTTATAAATATCCCCCTCTCCAGCCGGCGCATTTATGAACAGCAAACTCCGCTTGGCCATTTCCCCTTTATTTTTTATCGTCCGCCAAGGGTCAGTTATCAAGTACTTTGCCTTAATGTAGGCGGCGGTGTAATTCCTATCCTTTTTTCCCTATACCTTCTTAGTACCCGGGCACCCCTGGTACCTACTCTGATCGCCACGGCAATTGTAGCTTTTGCAGCCAAACGACTGGCACGGGTAGTTCCGGGAGTCGGTATTACAATTCCTACTTTAATTCCACCTATTATTGCCGCTTTAACAGCTATGGTAGTAGCTCCTGATAACGCCCCTGCGGTAGCTTACATTGCCGGTGCTATGGGTATCCTTATAGGAGCAGATATTTTAAATCTGGGAGCTATCCGTAAGCTCCAGTCTCAGGTAGTTAGTATTGGCGGAGCCGGTGTCTTCGACGGTATATTTCTGGTGGCTCTGGTTGCCTCACTATTAAGCTGAAACTAACGCCAAGCAATGGCCTTGAAACTAATCCTATTATCATAGAACCCTACAGTAATTTTACTGTAGGGTTCAAAATGTTGTTAATGAAGTAATTAGCAAAGGCGCAGGTTTAGTAACTAGCGCCTTTGCTAATACTTTTTATCCTGGCAGGCATATCGCCTGGCCAATCTGGAGATTTTGGGGATCAATATTAGGATTTAGCTCCAATAACCTGGCCACCGTTGTACCGGTAGCTACAGCAATACTATACAAGCTGTCGCCGGCAGCTACCCGCCAGAACACTCCCGAAGGGCAAACCGGTTCAGGAGGCAGGCAAAGTAGCTGGCCTGCAGTTAGATTAAAAGGATCAATCCCGGGGTTAAGAAGCTGTAGTTCAGCCACTGTAGTACCTAGCCTTAAGGCGATCAGGTATAAACTATCCCCGGGTTCCACTTGCCAGTAACGACCGGAAGGGCAAGGTGGCATTTGCTTAACCACTGCTTATCACCCCTGGCAGTTTTCTCCTTTATCCTATGAGGCAACTGTCTAAGGGGTTCTATTAATTGAAAATTATTCTTCATCCAGGCCAAAGTGGCGATGCAAAGATCTAATAGCTGTGTCGAGCTGTTCCGCGTCAATAACGCATGATACTTTTATTTCAGATGTACTGATCATTTGGATATTAATGCCTTCGTCAGCCAAACAGGCAAACATATCTGCCGCTACGCCGGGATTGGTAATCATACCTGCACCGACAATAGAAACTTTGGCTACATTTTCATTATAGGTTACCGCGCGGGCCCCTATTCCCTCCTGCACCTTTTCGGTAATCTCAAGGGCACGTTGCAGGTCATTATTGCTGATAGTAAAAGCAATATCATTTACCCCATCGCGCATGGCGCTCTGGACAATCATATCAACGTTAATACCTTCGTTGGCCAGAGCTGTAAACAGGGCTTTAGCAATGCCAGGACGGTCAGGTACATCATGCACAGCTATCCGGGCTGTGTTGCGGTCGCCCGCCACACCACTAACAATCATTGTTTTTTCCATTTCTGTCACCTCTTTAACCAGAGTTCCGGTATTGTTATTAAAACTCGAACGGACTTCCAGAACCACCTTGTTGATTTAGCCACTTTCCACAGCCCGGGGGTGCAATACTTTAGAGCCCAGGCTGGCCAGTTCCAGCATCTCATCAAAAGATATAACTTCTAGCTTCTTCGCGTTAGGAACCACTCTGGGGTCAGCTGTATATACCCCGTCAACATCGGTAAAAATCTGGCAAACATCCGCTTTTAATGCTGCAGCCAGGGCGACGGCTGTAGTGTCTGAACCCCCCCGTCCTAAAGTCGTAATTTCATCGTCTTCAGTTTTGCCCTGGAAACCAGCGACAATGACTATTTTGCCCTTATCGAGTTCCCTTTGCAATCGTTCGCAATTTACTTCCAGAATCCGGGCTTTAGAATGTACCTTGTCAGTTAAAATACCGACCTGTGGTCCTGTCAGAGAAATAACTGGTTCACCCAATTCATGGATAGCCATTGCCAGCAAGGCAATCGAAGTCTGCTCACCTGTAGCTAGGAGCATATCCATCTCCCGTAAAGGCGGGTTTGGAGTAATCTGCCGGGCAAGAGCAATCAAATCGTCAGTCATGCCGCCAGGTGCTGAAGGGACAACAACTACCTGGTTGCCTTCTCGATAAGTATTAACTACTCGCTGAGCTACGTTTTTTACCCTCTCCGGCCCTTTAACAGAGGTGCCGCCGTACTTTTGGACAATTAATGCCATAAAAACCCTCCCTGCTAAGTCTGACAAGCTTATAATACTGTTGCTCCCTCAAGACATGGAGAAAGTGCTTTAGTAATCGCTTTTACCCCGTGGCGGGCAAAGGCGTCAACCATAGCTTCTCCCACTTTTGCTTTAATACCACGGCAGAAAGCGATTACGGTCGGCCCTGAACCGCTTAGTGTTACTGCCAGAGCTCCTGCTTCTTTAGCTGCCGCAAAAACATCGCTCATCCCCGGAACCAGGTGCAGTCGGTAAGGCTGGTGCAACCTATCTTCCATCATTTTCCCCATTAATTCCAGGTTATTGGCCTGGACGGCTGCCAGCAACATACCAACCCGGCTTACATTAAAGACGGCGTCTGCCAGGGGTATATTGGCTGGCAGTACGCTGCGTGCTGCCCGGGTTGACAAAGTAAACTGGGGAATAGCTACAACAGCCTGCAGCCCTGTCGGCGGCTCCAGGCGCTGGTAGTAAACTTTTTGGTTATTAACAACCGCTACAACAAGGCCGCCTAAAATAGCCGGCGCTACATTATCAGGATGGCCTTCCATTGCGGTAGCGATCTCGATTAATTCGGAAACATCCAGAGGATTGCCTAAAACTGCATTGGCCCCCAAAAGTCCACCAACTAGAGCAGCTGCGCTTGACCCTAGACCCCGAGCTACCGGGATATTATTATGCATATGTAACCTGAACGTCTTTTGCGGGTGCCCAACCCTTTCATAAACCGTCCTCACTGCCCGGTAAACAATATTCTCTGCCCCCCGGGGAATAGTATTCTCACCTTCGCCAGTTACAGTTATATCCAATGAGGCTGCTTCTTCAACTAATATTTCGTCATAAAGTTCCAGGGCCATGCCCAGAGTGTCAAAACCCGGCCCCAGGTTTGCTGTTGTAGCCGGCACCCGTACCAGCGGCATATTATTAAGCCTCCCGTTTATAAAATAGCTTCGACAATTCTGGCTTCGTCCGGTGGTAAGGATACGGGTTCGGCTACCTGGTCGATAGCAATGCTGGGGTCTTTAAGCCCATGACCGGTTAGGACACATACAACCCGCTCATCCGGCTTGAAAAATCCATTTTTGTTATACTTAATTACCCCCGCCAGTGAAGCTGCAGAGGCAGGTTCTGCAAATATACCTTCACGCGTAGCCAGCAACCGTTGGGCTGCCAGAATTTCCTCATCACTTACCGCATCAATAAACCCGCCTGATTCTTGCGATGCCTGCACGGCATATTGCCAGCTGGCAGGATTACCGATACGAATAGCTGTAGCTACTGTTTCCGGGTTAGGTACCACTTCTCCCCGAACAATCGGCGCTGCTCCTTCGGCTTGAAAACCTATCATTTTGGGCAGAGAACGGCTGCGGCCGGCTTTCTGGTACTCCTTGAAACCCCGCCAGTAGGCAGTAATATTGCCGGCATTACCCACCGGAATCGCCAGATAGTCAGGAGCATCGCCCAGAACGTCGCAGACTTCAAAAGCAGCAGTCTTTTGGCCCTCAAGGCGGTAAGGGTTAATAGAATTAACCAGCGTAATAGGGTACTTGGCCGTAATATGGCGTACCATAGCCAGTGCGTCGTCAAAATTTCCCTGGATGGCTATTACTTTCGCTCCGTAATAGAGGGCTTGCGCCAGTTTGCCCAGGGCAATATTCCCTTCAGGTATGAGGACGCTACACTTTAAACCGCAGCGAGCGGCGTAGGCAGCAGCCGAGGCGGAAGTATTGCCTGTAGATGCACACATAATAGCCTGCGAACCGGCTTCCTGGTAATACCGGATGAGCGGCTCGGTCTGGCGGAAGTAGACCTCCAGGCGGTTCCTGACAACCTCCTCCCGGTCATCCTCCCGCTGGTAGA
>JAAYGJ010000226.1 GCA_012727745.1 Clostridia bacterium
ACCAACCCCAGCTTCTACCTCATATATGCCACTGCCGACACTGCTAGCCGCCAGAGAAGCATAACCGGCCAGCGCCAGACGGGCTGCCGCTTGGAAATAATCCTCTGTAACAGCTACTCCTTCTGTATAGAGGCCAATGGCTTTTACCAGCTCCTGCGAAGCCGGTCCAGGTAGCAATTCTTTGTCGACTACCCGCTCTTTTATCACCGCCGGCAACTTGTCACTATCTCCGGCCATTTTAATTATGCTGGCAGTTCCATCAGAGATTAAACGCAAGAAGTTGGCTGCTACCACATTTTCGCGGGTGCGACCGCAAATAGTGGGCTCATCTTTTTCCGCAAAGGGATTTATGCGGCAGGGCCCCTGGCTGCAGATATTGCAGCAGAGTGACAGTCTGCCAAAACCACATAAAGGCACTTCGCTTTCATAACGATCCCAACTAAGGTCAATCCCCTGCTTGGCTGCTGCCACCAACAGTTTTTCTGTTGCAGCATCAATTGTCTTTTTGCGTACTTTTTCCATTATCTCTAACCTCCTATTCTTCAATACTGACACCTAAGCCGGCAAAGCCTAGGCGCACAATTTCACACACGTGGCCTTCTTCGTCTGCTGATGAACAAACTTTTGCGGCCTCTTTCTTTTGTAATTTCTCCGGCTCCCCATATAGCAGGGCCCCGGTGGGGCAGGCATTGACACAGTACGGGTAGGCGCAACCGGTACAGCGGTCGCATTTAAAGGCTACCGGGACAGCCCTGGCCGGCTGAACCGCCCCAAAAGGACATACAGCCACGCACATCCAGCAACCGACGCATTTGTCTTCTGCCAGCAGCACTACCCCGTCCTCATTACGATACAAAGCGCCGGCCGGACAGGCTTCCACGCAGGGCGATGCCTCACAGTGGCGGCATTGCACCGGATACAATTCTTCATCGCCGCGCTGGGCATCTACGCGAACCCGGGCTTGAGGTCTGATTTCTTCAGCAGCGGCGCCAACCATCGTCTTGCTTAATGAATCCCGGTTGACAGCACAAGCTAACTCGCAGAAGCGACAAGCCACGCATTTTGATGGGTTGACTAAAATTTCAGGCAAAATACTTTCCCTCCTTCATTAGTGGATGTGGGAGGTGAGAACAACTCGCACACTCTCACTGGCTATTAATAAATCCACAAGTTCAAAAACGCCCCTTCGTAAACAGATACACTACGTTTAAATATGGAACAGGACAACTGCGCGTCAGGAGCACCCCCTTTGTAGCGGAAGCAACGTAAGTACTTAATAAACCCCGTACTCTCTGGCTGCCTCCAGCATAGCTATTATATTTTCCGGTGGCACATCCGGGCGAATATTGTGAACTGCCGCCAGGACAAAACCACCGCCAGGTGCGAGATCATCGATCCTCCTTTTCACTTCGTCGCGTACCTCCTGGGGAGTACCAAAAGGCAAGACCTGCTGAGTATCAATAGAACCCCAAAAAGTAATATCATCACCAAACAATTTTTTAAGTTCAGCAGTATCCATATCCGCCGCCGAAACCTGGACCGGATTTAAAATATCAATGCCAATTTCAATCAGGTCAGGGATAAAAGTTTTAACTGCCCCGCAGGAATGATATAATATTTTAGCCTGACTTAGTTTTTTCAAATGTTCGACCAGACGTCGTTGGCGCGGTTTAATTAAGCGGCGGTACATATCCGGCGAAAAAAGCGGCCCGCTCTGCATACCTAAATCTTCTGCGATATAAATAATATCTACATTGTCACCACAGGCAGTCAACACCTGACTGGCCATCTCCAATTGTACCTCCAGGATCCGGTCCATCAGCCCCGCAATAAAATCAGGGTTTAAGGCCAGATCCATCATCCAGTTCTCAAAGCCGCGCATGAAACGGCTTAAGGTAACAAACTGGTAACCCACATTAAGGATGATTGCTCTGTCGGTCTGCCGGCGCAAGGCCGTTATTTCCTCAGCCAGGCCTTCCACCCGGGCTGGGTCATTACCGTCAGGCCAGCGGTGCTTGTCCAGGGCTTCTATCGTTGCTTCGTCAGCAAAAGGCGCGCGTTTAACAAAATAGGTATCCGCATCTTCAGGCTTGTGCCAAACATTGCCCCACTCATCTTCCTCAGCCCCATCTTCATGGATTACAACGCCCCAGCCGTCAGGGTTGCGAGGCATGGCCATCCAGGTGTCCACATCAAAACGCTCATGATCAATTTTAACTACCAGGGCCCGATCACGAACGATGGTCACCGGCGCTTCAAATCCCATATACTTTTTTAACTTCTCATAGCCATCCAGGTGAATGCTAGTGACAAAACTGCCGCCAAAGTCAATCGGTACCATATCAGGTTCTTGATGATTAACAGCCTTTAACACTCTTTCCCTACCTGTCATATAAAACCGCTCCCAATTATGTTA
>JAAYGJ010000227.1 GCA_012727745.1 Clostridia bacterium
ATTTTGTTTCAGTTATGATTGTTTTCATTTTATTTCACCAACGCTAGTTCAGGATTAATTATTTTCTTTCTTAACTGTAACAAGCCGTTAATGAGGGCTTCCGGTCGCGGTGGGCAACCCGGGATATAAACATCTACCGGTACAATCGTGTCTACTCCGGGAACCACACTATAAGAATCAACAAACGGCCCCCCGCTGATGGCGCAACTGCCCATGGCCATAACCCATTTAGGCGCCGGTATCTGATCATAAACACGACGCAAGACCGGTACCATCTTCCGGGTAACAGTACCGGAAACAATCATCAGATCAGCATGGCGGGGTGAAGCACGAAATACTTCAGAACCGAAACGGGAAATATCGTAACGGGCCCCGCCGACACCCATCATCTCGATAGCACAGCAGGCCAGGCCAAAGGTAACCGGCCAGAGCGAGTAGGCACGGAAATAATTAAGAGCCTTTTCAACAGTTGAAAGAATAATGTTATCCGGTAGCCGGGGTTCCTCCGGTTCTAACCTAGTTATAACCATTTCAATGCACCCTCCTTCCAGGCGTACCAAAGACCGATTACCAGGATGACAATAAAGATAATCATTTCCACAAAGGCAAACAGCCCTAAGGCTTGAAAACGAACGGCCCAGGGGAAGAGAAATATTGCCTCCACATCGAACAATAAAAACACAAGTGCATACAGAAAATAGCTTACTTTAAACTGAACCCAGGTTGGACCCTCGGTCGGTAAACCGCACTCATAAGCCTCAAGCTTGTCCCCTACTGCTGGCCTCTTGGGACGGACAAGCCAGTTAACAAACAGGGCCCCAATAGCCGTAGCTGCGCCTCCAAGCAGAAATATCAATACTATCCCGTAATCCTGCAACCCCTCTGTGCCTCCTTTCAATAAATATTTCAAGATAAAATGTAAATTCTGGAACTATCCCTAGGTATAAGCATACATTACCGGGGTATAACTATATAATATAAGTTCTTCATGTAACAATAAAATCCTGCTTATGCCTAAGTAATCAATAATTCAACTTAAAACTTAAACGGTGTAAGGGGCTGGGACCTAGCTGCCGTAAAGCTTGGTGATGCTGGCGGGTCGGGTAACCTTTATTTGCTGCCAGTCCATAGCCGCTGAACACCCTATCATAAGCCAGCATTAATTCATCCCGCGCCACTTTGGCCAGGATAGAGGCAGCAGCAATCGAGGCGCTGAGAGCGTCTCCTCTTACCAGAGCTGTCTGGGGAATCTCCAAGCCTGGCAAACTAAAGCCATCCACCAATACATGTTTGGGCTTAACAGGCAGAGCTGCCAGTGCCCGCCGCATCGCCCAGCGTGTAGCTACCAGTATATTAAGGCAGTCAATTTCCTTAACCGAGGCCCAGCCAACCGCCCAGGCCTGGCTGGCCTCTTTTATGATCTGCGCCAGTTTAGCGCGCCTTGATAAGGATAGCTTCTTAGAATCATCAAGACCTTCTATAAACAACCCCGGCGGTAGAATAACGGCAGCAGCGGTTACCGGACCTGCCAGTGGCCCGCGGCCGGCCTCGTCCAGTCCGGCTATACACGTTACCCCCTGCTGCCTTAAGCTGTTTTCCCAGGTATAAAGGGCGGCTACCCGTTCTCGTTCCCGGACATTACGCTGCACAGCACTCACCTCTATAGATTAACGCCACCGAGTCCATGTTTCAAGGCATAAAGCACAGCCCGGGTACGGTCACTAACACCAATTTTTCGAAATATATTGGTCAAATGGTTTTTTACCGTTTTCTCACTAATGTACAAATCTCTGGCTATTTCGCGATTTGATTTGCCCAGACTGACATGAATTAAGATTTCCCGTTCCCGCTCTGTTAGAACTATGTTGGTCTTTGGCGGCCCTGTAGCAACCTCTTTCTTTTGAATATAATCAACTACTTTTTGTGCTACGCCCGGGTGAATTACCTGGTAACCCTGGGCCACCTGGTAAATAGCCTGGACCAATTCTTCAGCCCGGATATCTTTCAATACATAGCCGGAAACCCCGGATCGCAATAGTTCAATTATGTATTCCTCATCATCATGAATTGTCAGAGCCAGGACATTAGTTTGCGGCAATTCCCGGCGGATTATCTTGGTAGCCTCGATCCCATTTAAAACTGGCAGATTAATATCCATCAAGACCACATCCGGAACATATTGCCTGGCTACTTCAACTGCTTCCTGGCCATTTTGCACTTCAGCAATCACCTGAAAGCCAGATTCTAATTCCAAAATTTTACGAATACCCTCTCTGATTAAGGGGTGATCGTCAGCAATTACAATTGTGATTTTATCTTTGGGCAATGCCATCACCTCATCCCAGTTGTGGCATATTATTTAGGTTTTTAATCTTGTTTTGGTGCTTCCAGGGTAAATCGCCCCAGGTAACCTTCCCGGAAATCGTTGATTAGGGCTGTTGCTGACTTCTCCAAATCAAATACCCCGCCAAATGAAATAAAACCTCGCCGTTCAGCTATAGACTCAAAGAGCTTTTGCTTGGTCAACTGCCCCTCTTTCAGATTATATCTGATTTTGAGGTTATCAGGAGCATTGGTCAGCAGGTATTCTGCCAGCAGGTCGGCTATATCCTCAGCTGCCAGAACACCTTCAGGTGCACAGCCGATAGTTCCCAACCATAAAGCCGTACGTTGTTCATGCCAGTGAGTCCATAATACTCCCGGAGTGTCCAGCAATTCAATGTTGCCTTCGAATCGGAGCCACTGCGGTCCCCTGGTAATACCAGGTCGATTTCCGGTACGAGCAGCACTCCGACCGGCCAGGCGGTTAATTAGTGATGACTTGCCTACATTAGGAATACCTGCAGCCATAATCCTTAAAGGCCGTCCCCGAAACCCTTTATGGGCCATCGTCTGTCTTTTCTCTTTGGCAATCATGGCCAGTTGCTGGCGTAAGGCCCGGCTCCCTTCACCAGTTCGGGCATTAATAGCGAACGCTGTTGTTCCCTGCGAACGGAAGAATTCCAACCATTGAGCTGTAAGCTTCGGGTCAGCCAGATCTGCCCTGGTCAGAACGAGAAGCCGCGTTTTGCTCCCTATAATGCTAGCCAGATCAGGATAACGGCTGGAAACAGGCAGGCGCGCATCAGCGACTTCCAGAACAACGTCTACTACCTTTAGGTACTGACGCAAAGGCCTCAAACCTGCCGCCACTATACCACCTACCACTTACTTGATTAACCCAATATTTTGGGGCGGCCAGTAAATAAAAATTGCTTTACCTACAATTAAATTACGATCGACTGTCCCCCAGACCCGGCTATCAGAGCTAACATTACGGTTATCTCCCATCATAAAATAACTATTTTCCGGCACTTGAACCGGACCAAAGTCGCTATAAACTACATCAGGAGCTAAATAGTCAGCCGCTTCCTGGGGCTGGCCGTTAATATAAAGGACATTATCGCGGGCTTCTACAACATCCCCTCCTACCGCCACCACCCTTTTAATATAGTCGCGGCTGGTATCAAGGGGATATTTAAAAACAACCACATCACCCGGTTTAGGTTCACCAAAACGATAAGCCAGGCGACTAACAATAATTCGGTCACCTCTATAGAGCGAAGGCTCCATAGAAGGTGAGGGAATAACCCTGGGTGTAAAAAGAAAAGCTCGAATAACTATAGCCAGTACAGCAGCAATTATCAGCGATTGCAGCAGTTCTCGCCACCAAGAGGTAGCTTTGCTTTGTTCCAACCTTTCGCGCCCCCCAAAGGCAAATATGGGACTGATATGCTACCAGTCCCGTTTGTCCTAGATGTTTACCTTGCCTCTTTAATACGGGCTGCTTTACCAACCCGACCGCGCAGGTAATATAGTTTAGCTCTCCTAACCTTCCCACGCCGAACAACTTCAATTTGAATTCGCGGCGAATGAACAGGAAATATCCTTTCGACAGCTACCCCGTAAGATACGCGTCGTACCGTAAATGTCTCCCGCAAGCCACGCCCCCGGCGGGCAATCACTACACCTTCAAAAACCTGCACCCGTTCCCGGTTGCCTTCTACTACTTTTACATGCACTCTGACTGTATCGCCTGGCTTAAATGCCGGAATGTCCTGCCTGATTTGCTCTTGCTCCAGGGCATCAATAATATTCATCTGGTACCGCCTCCTTTCCTTACTTGCATGCCAGCAGCTATTATACCACAGTTTTATTGAAGTACCAACGTCAAGAGCCCCTGCTACCTTCTTCCTGGGCACTACGTTTAATTTCCGCCAGTAATAACCGGTCCTTGTGATCTAATTCGAACTTAGCCAGCAAGTCCGGCCGCCGCTGCCAGGTCCGTTCTGGAGCCTTACGGCGTCGCCACAAACGGATTTGCTCATGATTGCCGGACAACAAAACTTCCGGCACTCCCAAGCCCCTAAAAGAGCGGGGCCTGGTGTACTGG
>JAAYGJ010000228.1 GCA_012727745.1 Clostridia bacterium
GCACCGCCTCTATCACCGGCGGCTCCACATAAAAGTAGGTAAAACCGCCGGGCAGGGTAAAGGTGCCCAGATCGGGGTTAACAACTGTCACGTCCGCTGGCCCGACGGCGCCCGGCGGGGTAACCGCGGTGATGGTGCGGTAGTCCTGCCGTACTACCTGGAGGGCCGGAGCGCCGCCAATATAGAGCTCCACCCCGCTGCGAAAGTCCAGCCCGGTAACGGTTATTTCTGTACCGCCCAGGTGGGGGCCCCGATTTGGTTCGACTTTTGTTATTTGGGGCTCGCTTTCCGGCATCCGGTAGGTGTAACCGCCGGGGAGGGTTGCCGTGCCCCCGTCGTAGTTAACTACGGTCACGTCCTTGGCACCTTCGCTGTGGGGCGGCATTTTGACCCGGATAGTCTGGCTGTCTATCAATTGCACCGCCAGGGCCGGCTGGCCGCCGATAAAAACCTGGGGATCCTGGCGAAAGTCCTGGCCCCTGATAGTGGCCCAGTTGCCCCCCAGGATGCTCCCGGTATCAGGTTCGATGCTATCAATTACGGGCTGGCTGTCAGGCACCACGTAGGTGAATCCCTTGGGGCGCACCGCCGTTGCCCCGTCGGCGTTTACAACTTTCACGTCTACCGTCCCCAGGCGCCCGTCTTTGGCTGGGGGAAGTGTAAGCTCGATCAAGGTACCGCCTTCGGTGACGCTGAGCACGGTGGCCGCCTCTGTGCCGAAGTATACCTGCAGCGGGGCCATAAATTCCCGGCCACGGATAACTATTCTGGTGCCACCTTCACGGGGACCCCGGTCGGGCAGGATCGCTTCGATTACCGGAACGGAGGACTGGTAGGTAAAGCCGTGGCGCAGGGTGTAAGTGCCCAGGTCAGGGTTTACTACCGTAACGTCAACCCTGCCGGCCGTTCCCGGCGGCGTAATGGCAGTGATGGTCCGGTAGTCATGGCGCACTACCCCACTGGCCTCCTGCCCGCCAAAATATACTTTTACCCCGGCACGGAAATCTTCCCCGGTGATGGTGACTTCCGTCCCGCCGTTAACGTTGCCGACGTTCGGCTCGATGCTGGTAATAACAGGTTCGCTCCCCGGCAGGCGGTACTCAAAAGCGCGGTAGGCGGTAGCCACGCCGCCGTCCTTGTTGACCACAGTCACGTCCACCAGCCCCGGATCGTGGGCGGGGGTGACGACTTCTTTAGCCGTGTCGCTGACGCTGTTAACGCTAGCTTTTTTGCCGCCGAAGTAAACCTCCAGACCCTCGCGGAAGTCACTGCCGCTGATGATAACTGGAGTCCCACCTTTAGTGGTGCCAATATTCGGGCTGAGGCTGTCAATGAGGGGACTGCTGTCCGGCAGTTTATAGGTAAATCCACCGCGTAAGACGGCAGTGCCGCCATCAGGGTTGAGGACGATGACATCTACCGGGCCGATCAGGTAATAGTCACCCTGCCGCGGCCCTTCCGGGCTGTGCACGTAGATAAGCTCGCCCATCGCATCCACCCGGGGTGCGATTGTATAAGTGGCTTCCTCCGGAGACACGATCTGGCCTCCGCTGTCAACGTAGAGGAAAGCCTCGTTGCTGCCGATAAAAACCTGTGCCCCGGGCCAGAAGCCTTCCCCGCTGAGGGTTAAAAGGGTACCGCCGCTGGCCGGACCGCTGCTGGGAAAGACGCCTTTCAGCCGCGGCGAAGTCAGCGGCTGGCGGTATTCGTAGGCATCTTTTTTAATAAAAATGCCGGTATCATAAGCGTTGAATACGGTGACATCGTAAAAGCCTGGCTCGTTAGGCGGGGCCTCGACCCGAATCATGCTGGGCGTAACTTCCAGCACCCTGGCCCCTTTCCAGCCAAAATAGACCTGCACGTCCGGCTGGAAACCGCTGCCGCGGATGACTACCTCGTTGCCGCCCTTGGCCGGGCCAAAAGGCGGTGTGATTTCCTCAATTAGCGGCGAGGTCAGGGGCTGGCAGTAGGTGAAAGCCTTCGGAGCGATAACAAAACCTCCGTCCGGGCTTAAAACCGCATCGCTGTTCACTATGGCTATATCTACTTTTAATCCTTTTTCAGGGTCGACCTCCTCCGGCCAGGCCGGCAGGCGCACCTGGGCTGTCTGCCGGTCTATGACAAATACCTCCTCAGGCGCTACCTGCTGGTAATCGCCGGACACTACACCGTAGACCACTTCTGTTACGCTGCCAAAATATACTTGCAGGCCGGGATAAAAATCTTCACCTTTGAGGGTCACGATGGTACCGCCGGCGACACTGCCCCGTTCCGGCGTAACGCTGTCCAGGCGGGGATGGCTGATATAGGTAAAGCCGCCGGGCAGGGTTGCCTGGCCGCCGTCAGGATTGGTTACCACCACATCCTGTGGCCCGGGCTGACCGGGCGGGGTTTTGGCGCGGATAAGATCAATGTCCACAACCTCTACATCGACTGCCGGCTTGCCGCCAATGGTGACCGTTGCTCCGGACTGGAAGCGGTCACCGCTAATGGTAACGGCAGTGCCCCCGGTGACCGGCCCGGAAGCAGGCGCAATGCCGGTAATCTGGGGCGTGCTGGGCGGCACGAAGTAGGTAAAAGCACCGGGAAGGGTGACCCTGCCAAAGCGGTTGCGGACCACCAGGTCCTTGGTGCCGGCAGTATGAATGGGGGTATTTGCAGTGATGGTGCTACCGTCATCACTAATTTCCACTATTTCAGCCGGCAGATAACCTTCCTCCGGGGTGCCTAACTCCACTACCAGGTAAACCCGGCCATCCTGTTCCCGGTCCTGATTGAAGTTAGCGCCGTAAATAGTGATGCGGGTGGGCCTGTCCACAGGGCCTTTGTTCGGTGTGACGTTGGTTATGGACATAGCGCTGGACACATAGGTAAAAGCGTTAGGCAGGACGGCTGTGGCCAGGTCCGGGTTGATCACAGTTACGTCCCTTACCCCGGTAGTGGGGGAAGGGGGCGTAATGGCGATTATTTCCTCGCTACTAATAACCCGCACGCCGGTAGCCGGCAGGTTGCCGATGAAAACCTGCAGCTCCTCCCCGGGGGCGGCGGGGGCCCGGAAGTCTCTACCGAAGATTCTAATCTCGGTGCCGCCGCTTAAGGGGCCGCTGGTAGGTTCAATGCTGCTAATGGCGGGATTGCTTTCCGGCACCACGTAGGTATATCCTTTGGGCAGAATGGCTTTTTCGGTAATTATACGCCCGTCAACCTTGCGGGTAATGATCAGCACCACGTCCTGCTGCCCGTAGCCGGGGGGAGTGACGCCTTTATAGGCTTTATTGGCTGCGTCCCAGCTTAAACTTTGCACCGGGTTGCCGCCAATAGTCAGTTCTACCTTTTCAACTCCCTCAGCAGCAGGGTCGACAAAGTTGGCCCCATTGACCGTAACCGGGGTACCCCCTTCCATCGAACCCCGGTTGGGAGTAATGCCGGTTATTAAGAGCACCCGCTCAGGTGCCAGATAAGTAAAGCCGTTAGCTAAGGTGGCCGTGCCTCCGTCGGAGTTTACCACCGTAACGTCTACAGCCCCGGTCACGTCGCTGGGCGGGGTAATCACTATGATTTCTTCAGAGCTTCTTACCGTTATCGCCGTCGCTTCCTGGCGGCCAAAAAAGATTTTCAGTGGTATATCGACGCCAGAGAAAAAACCTGCACCCTTAATAATAACTTCTGTGCCGCCGTCAACGCTGCCAGAGTTGGGCGTGATGCTATCAATCCGCGGCTGGCTGGTTTCGCTTTTATAAGTAAAACCCCGGGGCACTACATCCCTTTTTATGGGTTCTGTCTTACTGTAGATTTCAACATCCACTGCGCCCAGGGAATCAAATTGGGGAGTGGTGACCTTTACATAGCTCAAGCCCTGCTCGTTAACGCCGATATCTTCAATCGTAGCCACCTTGCCACCAAAGGTTACGACAATATTATCCTTATCTCCCAGGGCTAAAAAGTTGTTGCCCCAGATGGTTACCGTATCGCCGCCCTGGGGACGGCCGTAGTTGGGAATTATAGAAAGGATTTGGGGCAGGGTTTCATAGTTATACTGGGTAGTTGCCGTAGCCGCCTGGCCGTCCGGGTTGCGCACCGTCACTGCCTTTGAACCGGCACTGCCGCTGGGCGGCGCCAGCACCACCAGCCTGGTAGTGGTGGAGTCTTCTTGAACGACAATCGCCCGTTCATTACCAAAAAAAACGCTGGCCTGGGGGCTTAACTCTTGTCCGAAAATCGTAACCTCCGTACCCCCCTGGATAGGGCCATACGTGGGGCTGAAGCTGTTAATCTGAGGCTGACTGGGGCGATAGACAAAAGTCTGGTCTGAATCTGCCGGCAGGACGGCCGTGCCGCCATCGGGGTTCTCCACCCTCACGGCAACCGGTCCTACTGAGCCGGGCGGCGTCAGGGCGGTAATAGTGGTGCCGTCGCCGGAGACAGTGGTATTGCTGGCCCGGTTGTTGCCCAGGTAAAGAGTGAGCCCGTTTTGAAAACCGCGGCCCTTTACGGTGATTTCCTGGCCGCCAACTGTGCTGCCGCTACGGCCTTCGCCCGTCGTTACTTCCGTCAGCAGCGGGTTATAAAGAAAGGCCTCCCGTTTGATCCCCTGCTCGCCGTCAGGGTTGACCACCCTTACATCCACACGGCCTGAAACCGCGCTTTCAGGGGTAGTGGCATACAGCCTGGTACTGCTAATAAAATCAACTTTCGTCGCTTCGTTATCGCCAAAATAAACCCTTACCCCCTGGGCAAAGCCCGAACCGTTGATAGTAACCACCGTGTCCCCTGCCATGGGACCGCTGGCCGGGGAGACAGTGCTCACCTGGGGCGCCGGCGCTGCCAGGGCCTGGCTGCCAGAAAAAAATATTGCTACCAGGGTAAGCAGCAATACTCTTTTCGTTATATGTAATAAATTCACAGCGTTTCCTCCTCCCCGGGGCCTTGCCCCCCCAATGCAGTAAAAAGGGTATCAGCGCAGGTAGTCGATTAAACTGGGCTGCAAGACCATAGCCCCGGTAGCCAGAGAAGCATGGTAGACATTTTCCTGGTTTTTATAATTCATAACTGTCTCAGCCAGGTCTATATCTTCCAGCAGGGATAAGCTTTTGGTCAGGCTGATCTGGGTAGTATCGAGGCGGGAGATGGCCATCTCCAGGCGGTTGCTTTTAGCTCCCATTACCGCCCGGGCAGACAGCAGGTGGTCAAGGGCAGCCTCAAAGCGGTCCAGGGTGTCGCCGACAGCATCATAATCGCCGCCGGCCAGGGCGTCATGCAGGTCCTCTAAAAGGCCAAAAAGGCTCTGGTCTGCCATCCCGTCCCCGTCGCTGTCCACAGCGTACATAAAGGCTTCGTTGCCGTCAGTATTCACTTTCATTGTCACCCCGGGGGCAACTTCCCAGTTCAAGGCGTCGCTGTTGCCGTTGTAAACGACGCCGCCGGCAGTCCTGCTGAAAGGTTCAGTGGCAGTCTTACTGCCGCCAAACAGAAAGCGCCCGCCATAGGAGGCATTGGCTGTCTGCACCAGTTCATCAATGAGCTGGTCTACCTCTTTGGCCAGGGCCTGCTTCGACGTTTCCGGCAGGGTGCTGTTAGCACCGGCTACGGCCAGGTCACGGGCCCTTTGCATAGTCTCGGAAGCCATAGCCAGGGCACTATCGGAAGCATCGATCCAGCCCCGGGCGTCCTCCATATTTTTGCGGTAGCGGTCATTGGCAGCAATTGTGCTTTCAAAAGCCAGCACCCGCGCTACCACGATCGGCGCGTCGGAAGGGCGGTTGACCAGCTTGCCGGAAGACATCTGCTCCTGGGTGCGGGACATATTCTCCAGGTTGCGGTTAATATTATTGATTACGTTTTGAGCTAGCATCCGGTTAGTTATGCGCACGTAGCCAGACCTCCTAGCGGCTTGCTCCCATGCCGTTAATGATTTTATCAAGCATGCTGTCCAGGGTAGTGATCATCCGGGCAGCGGCCTGGTAAGCGCGCTGGTACCGGATCATATCGGTCATTTCTTCATCCAAAGAAACGCCGGAAATAGACTCCTTGCGATTGCTAAGCTGCTGCACGAGGGTGTTCTGGTTGTCCGTCATCCGGGTGGCTTCGTAGGCTTCTACCCCCAGCCGGGCGGTAAAATTACGGTAATAATCCTCAAAAGTAACGCCGCTGTCGCTTGCTAGCAAAGTACCGTTGTCCTTGTCCACGATGTAGAGCCGGTCCCACAGCTGGGCGATCTTCAAGGCGTTTTCTCCGTCGCCTTCCCCTGTGGAGGTTGCAGCGGCGGCAATTTTTGTGTTGTCCTGGTGCAGGTTGACGTTTAAGGCGATATTTTTAGCCGTAATGCCCGTCTCGCTGGTGTCTTCTGCTTTGGGCGGCCTGCTGCCGGCAACAAAAAAGTTTTCGTATTCTTTACCTAAAACTGCCTCACCGCTGAGGTCGTAGCCCTCCCGGTGGAGCCTGTTGATATTTTCCGCCAGGCCCCGGGCCAGGATGTCGAGCTGCTTCAGATAGGCCTCCACCCCGGCCCGCGCTTCCTGCAGGCCTTTTATCTCGCCGTTATTAATCGCTACAGTAGTGTTATCGTTTTCCCATTGCACTTCGCCGCCGCCGGCAGTTGTGAGCTGGTTTATTACGTTTTCACCGCTGGAACTTATATCCACCAGGTAACTGCCGGCTAGTATAACCTTGATCTGGCCGTCAGGCACCTGTACCCCGTCCACGGTGACAGTGTTTTCTTCTACCTGAAAATCTGTTATCCGGGCTAATTGATCGAGGAGCAAGTCGCGCCGGTCCAGTAAATCATTGGGTTGATCGCCGGCCAGGATTATGTTTTTGATCTGCTTGTTTAAATCGACTATTTGTCTGGCCAGGGAATTAATCTCTGTAACCCGGAGCTCAATAATCTGGTCGATATCGCGAATGATTGTTTCTAGCTGGTCGGCGCTGTGGTTAAAAGCTTCAGCCAGGGCCTTGGCTGTCTCCAGCACTGTGGTCCTGACCGGCGAGCTCTCGGCATTTTGGGCCAGCTCCTGCCAGGTTTCCCAGAATTGGCCCAGCAGGGTGTTAAAACCTGTATCGGAAGGTTCGTTAAAGACCACTTCCACCTGCTGTAAAACGTCCCGGCGCTGCAGCCACAAACCCAGGCTGGCGCTCTCATGGCGAATTTGGCTGTCCAGAAACTGGTCCCGGACGCGGCGTGTTTCATGGATATCAACGCCGGTACCACTCTGCCAGCCGCTACCGCCGGGATGGTTCATCCCCGGCACTGGATAAGCCGGAGTAGCCTCCATTACTACCCGCTGGCGGGTATAGCCCTCCTGATTAGCGTTGGCAATATTATGGGCTGATGTATAAATAGCTCGCTGCTGGGCCTGCATGCCCCGCAAGGCAGTGTTAAAACCAAAAAAGGTGCCAGCCATTGGGGTCCTCCTTCTCTGTATATTAAAAAAATCAAGGCCGCAGCTTATAC
>JAAYGJ010000229.1 GCA_012727745.1 Clostridia bacterium
AACCCTGGATGGGGGATTGCGAATGGTTTCTGCTACAGCCTTATCAAAAGTTGAATTGACCTATATCTCTGCGGAACAAATTAAAAAATTAATTTTGGCCTATCCTGAAATAGCTCTATTTATTATTAAATCAATAGGAATTAAACTACGTTGGACAACTTTGCAGGTCGAAGATTTGTCAGCACTACATAAGATTCCTTATCGTTTGGCTAACTTATTACTAAATTTCAATAAATATGGGGTTTTTACTTCTCACAAAGAGGAAAACTGTCTGTCTATCACCCATGAAGAGCTAGCAAGCTTTATTAGTACCAGTCGGCCAAAAGTAACTACTTATCTAAACGAGTTCGCCAGTAAAGGAATAATAGAAACAAAAAGAGGACAGATAAAAATACTAGATACAAAAGCTCTGCAAAAGTATTTGGAAGATGAAATGTTTACAATATAAAACAGTAGTCAAACCGCCTGCCAAATATCTCGCTCTATTATTCTATTATCAAATACGTCAGGCCAGCGTCAGCCATCGCCCTTCATAATACGGGGTTGTCTTCATTTCTCTTTAGAAGAATAACTGCCTATCGCTTTATCTTTCTTTATAATGTGATCGAGTATCCAGTCAAAGACAAAGTTCAGTAAATCCCTTATGTATTTATCCTGGTCTTCATCGATATTCTGAAGCTCCACCTGTTCAATTTTGCTGATAAAATCATCGTGTTCTACTTTTTGACTAAAATATCTGGGATATTTAATTTGCAACATATATTCCTCTTCGCTCTTAAAATGATACCTGGCATATTCCTTAAGCTCTTCGAGAATTGCGACGATTTTATCATACTTGTCATCGAAGATATAGTTTTCTAGCAGATCATACAGGCGATTGCCAATGGCAAACAGACGCTGATGCTGCTCATCAATTAAAGGCACCCCGATGGCATATTCGTCTTTCCACGTCAACATTCTAGCTCACTCCTCTAATGCCAGAATAAGTTATTTTTATAATGCTATTCTATTCTGCTTTTTGATTTCCTGCTTACAGTACTATGCTACAGTGATAAAACTCGGCGCCAACATAGGATAAAAATGATTATCGCAATTAACTATTCTGGGTCTAAATATAAACACCCTCCTGGTATAGACAAATCCGGCTTGAAAACAGAATACATTTAAGTCCGTAAAATTAAAACAAGCTAAGAAACCTTCCCCCGGCCATACAGGGCATGGCTTCCTAGCTTGTTCAATGTAGAGTATATCTTACAGCGCCCGCCAGCCGATGTCGCGGCGGTAGTGCTTGCCAGCAAAATGGATAACCTCGGCCCCGGCATAGGCCTGTTGCAAAGCCTGCTTCAGGCTCTCGCCCCGGGCGGTTGCGCAGAGTACCCGGCCGCCGGCGGTAACTAGCTGTCCTTGCTCCCGAGCGGTACCGGCCTGGAACACTTCCACCCCTACCGGTACTTTATCCAGCCCCGTTATGACCTCACCTTTGCAGTAAGGACCGGGGTAACCGTCCGCCGCCAGGACTACTCCTACTGCCGCGCCGGGGTGCCATTCTATCTTAACCTCTCCCAGCCGGCCCTGCAAGGTGGCCAGCATCAGCTCCACCAGATCGCTCCGCAAAAGCAGCATCATGGGCTGGGTTTCCGGATCCCCAAAACGGCAGTTATATTCCAGTACTTTGGGCCCTTGAGCGGTCAGCATTAACCCGGCATAGAGCACGCCGCGGTAAGGGTGGCCGGCTGCAGCCATTGCCCGCACAGTTGGCTGCAAGATAGCCGTTTCCACTTCCCGGGCTATAGCGGGGGTGTAAAAAGGCACCGGCGCGTAGGCCCCCATACCCCCCGTATTGGGACCTGTATCACCCTCTCCTACTCGCTTGTGGTCCTGGGAAGGCATTAAAGGCACAACCGTTTCGCCATCACAAAGAGCCAGAATGCTCACTTCTTCCCCTTCCAGGTATTCCTCAATCACTACCCGCTGCCCGGCAGCGCCGAATTTGCCGGCAAACATTTCCTTTACAGCTTCTCGCGCTGTAGTAATATCCGGAGCCACCACCACGCCTTTCCCGGCTGCCAGGCCGTCCGCTTTGACTACTACCGGCCCGCTTAAACTTTCAAGATAGGCAAAAGTAGCCCCGGCATCCGTAAAAGTAGCATGCCGGGCAGTAGGTATGCCGGCCTGCACCATCATCTCTTTAGCAAAAGCCTTGCTGCCTTCCAGCTGTGCTGCCGCCCGGGAAGGTCCAAAGATCGCCATACCGGCAGCCTCAAAAGCGTCAACTATACCTGCCACCAGCGGCGCCTCGGGACCGACAACAGTAAGGTCAATTTTTTCCTGGCGGGCAAAATTAACCAGTCCCGCTATATCATCAACTTTGAGCGGCACACAGCTAGCCAGTTCGGCTATACCAGGATTGCCGGGGGCGCAATAAATTTTGTTTACCTGCGGATTCTGGGCTAGCTTCCAGGTAAGAGCATGTTCCCTGCCGCCGCTGCCAACTACCAATATACGCATTTACATTCACCCACCTAATGCCGGAAATGGCGTACACCGGTAAAGACCATAGCCAGGCCGGCTGCATCGGCTGCCTTGATAGACTCTTCATCGCGGATGGAACCACCCGGCTGGATAATAGCTACAATACCGGCTTTAGCCGCCTCTGTAACCGTATCGCCAAAGGGGAAGAAGGCATCCGAAGCCAACACCGCACCCTCAGCTCTGTCGCCTGCCTGTTCCAGAGCTATTTTAGCTGCTCCCACCCGGTTCATCTGCCCGGCACCAATACCAAGCGTAACACCGTTTTTCACTACTACGATAGCATTGGATTTGACGTGTTTTACCACCTGCCAGGCAAAAAACAAATCCTCCTGCTCTTCTGCTGACGGCTCACGGGCAGTGACAATTTTGAGATTGTCAGGATTAAGGACATGTTTATCAACTTCCTGAACCAGTAAACCGCCGCTGACTGTACGCAGTTGCAAATCCGTCCCCTGGCGCTCCGCTGCACCGGTGGCCAGCAAACGCAAATTGGCTTTTGTTTTAAGAATTTCTAGAGCTTCCGGGGTAAAATCAGGTGCGATAACTGCTTCCAGGAAAATCTTTTGCATTTCCGCTGCCATCTCCCCGTCCACCGGACGATTGACAGCAACAATGCCGCCAAAGGCAGAAACCGGATCGGCACTATAAGCCAGCCGGTAAGCTGCCGCCGGGGTCTCCGCCCGGGCC
>JAAYGJ010000230.1 GCA_012727745.1 Clostridia bacterium
ATCGGCCGGTGCCGGTTTCATCGTACCCATCACCGGGGCTATTATGACCATGCCTGGCCTGCCCAAACAGCCGGCGGCCTGCAAGATTGATATTGATGCCAATGGCGTTATCACCGGCCTGTTCTAAATGTGAAACACGCGGTTTATTATGACAAACATAGCAATGATTTTAATGCCTCACTCGGATTATAACGGGTGAGGCATTTAAGTAAAAGTGGAAAAAATAGGGCGGCTAGCAATAGAACTTGTTGAATTCATCAATATCTACCATTTTTCATCTGCAAGCAGGAATTTGTTAGGTATATGGCGAATAATGCAAGGTTAATTTTTGCAGTTGCATTTGGAAGCGTTATAGTTGGCTCAATTGTTTGTATAGCCAAAGTTTAGGATAGCTAAGCAGGTAATTCAAAACGTCGTGGCTACGAAGGATAGGCTGGTTTAATCAGTAATATCCTGCGAAAGCCCGGCTTTTATTTGTTAGTGGGGCCTGAACAATTTTTGCATTATGTTAATTTCTGTATTAATATATATATCTGGTTTTAGTTAACAAAGGAGGTGTTATTTCAAAAAGGCCCACAAACAAATACCGGGTACTCAGCAAGGCGGTTGGTATCGTCCTTTGCGAAAGGAGCAAAGCTATTGGCTTAGGTGGTGCCATATAAGGGCATTCCATGTTGCTGGATGCTTATCGCTGCATTTAATTTGTGGAGGAGGTGAAACCATAGCTCATATATAAGGATAAGGAGCTATGGGATAAGGTGAAAAAAGGTTGGCGTGTGCTACTGATTTTAATACTGGTTTTGGCAGTTGCTGTAGCGGCTGCCGGTTGCGGTGGGCAAGAGGCTGCCGAGGACGGTAATGGGGAGAACCAGACGGCAGCAGGCGAAGGAGCCCAGGATGAAAAAATGAAGGTTGGCTTTATTTTTGTGGGGCCGGTAGGCGATCTCGGCTGGAGCTGGACTCACAACGAGGGCCGTAAATATTTAGAAGAACAATTACCCTGGGTGGAAACTTCTTATGTGGAGAGTGTGCCGGAAGGGGCTGACGCAGAGCGGGTGTTAACCGAACTGGCGGAGGCAGGCAACAAAGTAATTTTTGCTACCAGCTTTGGTTATATGGATTATGTCATTAAGGTTGCCGAAAAGTATCCTGACATAGTGTTTATGCACTGTTCCGGTTATAAAACAGCAGCCAATGCCGATACTTACTTTGGAGCCATGGAAGAACCCCGCTACCTATCCGGTATGGTAGCCGGCAAAATGACCAAGTCCAACATCCTGGGTTATGTGGCTGCTTATCCTATCCCGGAAGTTATCAGGGGGATTAATGCCTTTACCCTGGGGGCGCGGTCAGTTAATCCTGAAGCAGAAGTAAGGGTGGTCTGGACCCAGACCTGGTATGATCCGGCGGCCGAAAAACAGGCAGCTATTAGTTTGCTGGATGCCGGCGCTGATGTTATTGCCCAGCACCAGGATACCCCGGGGCCACAGCAGGCGGCTCAGGAGCGGGGTGCTTATGCTATCGGTTATAATTGCGATATGCGTGAGTTTGCTCCCGACGCCTCTTTGACCGCACCGATTTGGAACTGGGGCCCGTATTATACCAGAGTCGTAGAAGCTGTCAAGAATGGTACTTGGCAGGTGGAAGAATACTATGGCAATATGAAGGATGGTATTGTTGACCTGGGACCCTATAATGACATTGTGTCCCAGGAAATACGCGACCTGGTAGATGCTAAGAAACAAGAGATTATTGATGGTAAATTCCACGTCTTCCAGGGACCGATAAAAGACCAGAACGGCGAGATCCGGGTGGAAGAGGGGCAGCAAATGACCCATGAGGAGATTTTAAATATTGACTGGTTTGTGGAAGGCGTTATTGGAAGTCCCAGCTAAGGGTATTTAACCAATTTTACCCGGTTAAGGTGTAAAAGGCCGTGGAAGATGCTTTCCACGGCCTTTTAGCTGTGCGCCCGGCATGGGCGATAACTTGGCGGTGAAAGTCCGCTGTGGGCTTGGTAGTGGGAACCACTAGCCGAAGGCAAGGGTGTCCACGGTGACGTGGAGTCTGAAGGAAGCCGGAGG
>JAAYGJ010000231.1 GCA_012727745.1 Clostridia bacterium
CTCCCCTGGACGGCTCCCGGGTACTGGCCGGCCTTGTCCCCAGGGAAGGGACGGCATTTATTTATCAGCTGGAAAACTACGGCATGTTTATCTTGCTGCTGTTGATTGTTACCGGTATTCTCTGGCGTATTCTGGGGCCGTTGGTAAACTTGACGCTGAGTATTATAATAAACCTTGGTGGCTTGGCCTTTATCTTTTTTTAAGTTTCCTGCACCAAACCTTGCACCTCACACATCTATTTTAGGGAGTGTTTAGCTAATGCGCATTTTGAGTGGTATGCGCCCTACTGGGCGCCTGCATATAGGTCATTTGAGCGTCCTGGAGAACTGGGTTCGCCTGCAGCAGGGCAACGATTGTTTCTACTTTATTTCCGATTGGCATGCCCTGACTACCGGTTATGACGATACAGCCGAATTAAAGCACAATATCCGGGAAATGCTGCTTGATTGGCTGGGCGCAGGCTTGGACCCGGAAGTGAGCACTATTTTTGTCCAGTCCCAGGTTAAAGAACATGCTGAGCTGCATCTGCTTTTTTCTATGTTTACACCCCTGTCATGGCTGGAACGGGTGCCTACCTATAAAGACCAGCTTCAACAGCTGGGCCAGGAAGGCAAAGATATTTCAACCTATGGGTTTTTGGGCTATCCCCTGCTGATGGCCGCTGACATTCTGGTTTACCTGGCTGACGCGGTTCCGGTAGGTGAAGACCAGCTTCCGCACCTGGAATTTTGCCGGGAGGTGGCGCGTCGTTTTAATTACCTTTATCAGACCCAGCTTTTCCCCGAACCGCAAGCCCTCCTGTCCCAAATAGCCATGATACCTGGCATAGACGGGCGTAAAATGAGTAAAAGTTACCACAATGATATTGCTATGTCTGCTACGCCGGAAGAAATCTGGCAGAGAGTGAGGATGATGGTTACTGATCCGGCTCGGATTCATAAAAACGACCCCGGCCATCCGGAAGTTTGCCTGGTGCATACTTACCACGAAATCTTTAGTAAGGAAGAGCTGGAGGAAATTCGCAGCAGTTGCCGGGAAGGTAGTATAGGTTGTGTTGCCTGTAAAAAAAGACTGGCGGCAAAAATAAACAGTGTCCTGGAGCCGGTGCGGGAACGGCGGGCCAGCTGGGCAGCCAAACCCCGGTTAGTAGAAGAAATTATAGTTGAAGGGGCAGACAGGGCCAGGAGACTGGCTAGCTGTACCATGCAGCGGGTTCGGGAGGCAATGGGAGTATAAGCTTTGAGAAAAAGAAATGCGCTGGGCAATATCCGTTTGGATGTGTTTCAGGGCCCGCTGGATTTACTTCTCACTTTGCTCGAGCGCCAGGAAATAGACGTCCGTGCCATACCAGTTGCCGAGGTCACAGCTCAATACCTGGAATATATACAGGAGGTTGAGGAACTTGACCTGGAATGGGCCGGCGAGTTTATTGTCCTGGGGGCTGAACTTTTAGCCCTGAAAGCCAGATTACTGCTGCAGCGGCCCCGGGAGGAAGAATTGCTGGAAGGGGACGAGGAGGACCCGGCCGAGGATTTGACCGAACGGTTGTTGACTTACCGTATGTTTAAAAAAGCAGCGCAGCAGTTGGAAGAACTGGCACGTAGCGGGGCCCTTGTTTTTGGGCGGCCCCTTGACCAGGAAGCCGTAACCCGGGCCTTGGAGGGGATAAACCCCCTGGCGGGTGTAACTGCCACTGACCTGGCCCGGGCTTTAGCTGCGACTTTAAACAAGGCTGAAAGTATCGGTAAACAAGAAGTGACGCAGACCATTAGGCCTTCCAACTTTTCCCTATTAGGGCAGATACGCCGGATATTAAAGCATTTGCAACGGGGGGAAGTATTTTATTTTGATTCGTTCTTAAGCCCCCGCCCTATTCGCTTAGAAGTGGCATTGACTTTTCTAGCCTTGCTTGAACTGGCCCGCCGCGGCAGACTTACCCTTAGTCAGGAAGAGCCGTTTGGGGTAATTAAGGTAGCCCGGCTAAAAAAACAAAATAAGAACAGGGGAGAATTTAGAGCTGGCTGGACTTCATAGAGGTGATTTATTTGCCTTTACTTTTTAGGGAAGATAAACGTGCAGCTCTGGAATGC